>CBDVCL010000124.1:0-6676 GCA_965372475.1 uncultured bacterium
CATTGCCCTCGGTACCTTTCTGCGCTTGTACCAACTGGACAGCGTTCCCTTTGGCATAGAGAACGATGAAGCCGGCGGCGTGGTCTTCACCTTGAAGATAATGAAGAGCCAGCACCAGGCCTTCATTGCCTTTGGTAATTACCTCTTCATGAACTGGCTGCAGCTGCCTTTCATCGAGCACCTCGGCGTGGGGCGTCTCTCCACCCGCCTGCCCGCGGCGATACCGGGGATAGTGACGTTGTATGTCTTCTTTCTCATGTTGCGGCTGTTTTTCCACAACCGCATCGCTCTTGCCGGCACCCTTCTGCTCGCGGTAAGCCGTTGGCACCTGCATTACAGCCGCACGGGTTTTGTCCAGGCCTGGATGCCCCTATTGCAGGTGCTTTGCTATTATTACCTTTTCCGCGGGCTCTTGACCAGGCGCAAGATGGACTTCGTCTGGTCCGCTTGCGCGATATCCTTCGTGATGAGCACCCATCTATCTGCACTGTTGATCCCGCCGGCACTGATCGCCGTTTTCATCTTCAAGATGTGGCAGGAACGCCGATTTGCTGCGCGAACCTTCCCGGGGATGGTCGTGTTCTTCCTCGCCGTGATGATATTCGCCCTGCCATGGTTGACCGTTCGACTGCAAAACCCACGCACCGCTCTCAATCCGCGTATCGGCGAGGTGTCCGTGATCCAAAACGCCGCGCCGGGCAGGGTGCTCAAGGAAACGATGCGCAACTTCCGCATTTCGATGCTGATGTTCAACTACGAGGGGGACTCGCGCCCGCGCAACAACGGCGGCCTCTCTTTTGAGCCTCAGCTTGACTTTTGGACGGGCATTCTTTTCGCCATCGGCTTTTGCTACGCCATCTTCCACTGGAAACGCGAGCTGAATTTCATATTCATCACCTGGTTCTTTTTCATACTGTGTAATTCCGTGTTCTCGATTGAAGCGCCGCAGGCATTGCGCTCGATGGCCAACATCCCGGCCGTGATCGTCTTCGCCTGTATCGGCTTGAGGAACGTTTGGGGTCAGTTCAATCGCGTGGTGGGGGAGAAGCGGGAGTACCTCTTCCTCTTACTGTTGGTGCCTTTTCTCCTCCAGGCCGGCAAGGCCAACTATGGGCGGTATTTCGGCGCGCGCCTTGGCGGCATGGACGAGGGCTCCACCGGCCCGGGGATCTACGCCGGCTCCCTGCCCCAAGACTACGATGTGGTGTTGATGACCGCGCACACCTACGTGGGCCATCCGCCTTTTCAGATGTTCGTGATGGACAAAAAGGTCATGAACTGCACGCTGGCTTCGGACCTTGTGCCGGTAAACTGGGATACGAAGAACAATGTCGTCTATCTAACCGCGATCAGCTACGCCGAGGCGGTGGATGGCATCAGGTCCTGCTATTATAAGTGGGGGTACGAGGAGAGCGGTGCCCACCCGCAATTCGGGCATCTCTATCGCGCTCTCAGGGTGAGCCGGAAACAGGTGGAGGCGATCCAGGGCCTCAAGGGCCGCTACTATCGCCGTGCGGGAGAGGGCGAGCCGATGCTTGGTCAGCAGGACAAGATGATAGATTTTGCGGGAGGCGAGACGCCGGTGCCCTATGCCGACGCCGCCTACGTGGAATGGCGCGGCAGTTTCTGTTTCAAGGGGCGGCACCCCCGCGTGCTCGGCCTGCGTACGAGCGGCAGGGCCGAGTTGTACCTGGACGGGGTGAGGGTACTGGCGGCGGAGGGCGGCGCGGCCGAGGAGGGTATCAGCCTGCCGACTGGTATGCATCCCTTGAAGATAAAGTACTGGCGGCGAGGGGCGAAAGACTCCCTCGTCTTTTACATGCAGGAACATGGACGGGGCGAGCAGCCTGTCCCCGCCTATTACCTTTGCACCCGGGAACGGACCTACGGCCTGCGCGGGCGCTATTACGGCAACGGCGATTGGCGCGGAGAGCCGTCCCTGGAGTATATCGATCCCTTCATCCTCATCCATTTCCTCACGCCGCCGCTGCCGGGGGGGCCGTTTTCCGTGCTCTGGGAGGGTGAGATAGACTTGCCGCGGGACGGCGAGTACGCTTTCTATGCTCCCGGTCCCAGCTACAGCCGTGTCGAGGTGGGCGGGCGCGTGATGTATGAATACGGTAACTGCCCGAACCAGGGCCGCACGGGCATGACGCGCGGCAGCCGCCATTTCCGCAAGGGGCGGCGCGCGATCAAGTTGTGGTGGGTCTCCTGCCGCGAAGCGGCGATAGAACTGCACTGGCAACCGCCCGGCGGCAAGCGCGAGCTGATCCCCGCCGACCTGCTTTATCCCAAGCACAATTAGCCTGAATCCGGAAGTCGGAGGTGAGATGGGTGGGCGGCAACGTAAACGCCGGCGGTTGAGACGGGGTTTTGGGGCTTGGGGTTCGGCGCTTCGCATTGTGAAAGATGCAAGCCACGATTCCCGGGACGAGCGGAGATGAAGAAGGACTACGGTAAGGATTACTTTCGCGGTCAGCACGAGGCATATGCCTTCACGAGAGAAAGGCGCCGCCTCGCGGCGCACTACCTGCGCCTGGCGTTGAAGATGGCGCCGGGGGCGAAGGCCGTGTTGGACGCCGGTTGCGCCATGGGCTACCAGCTCAACCTCTGTGACGAGGCGGGGTTGGAGACCTACGGCGTCGATATATCCGAGTACGCGCTCGGCGAGGCGAAGAAATGGACGAAGGCCAGGCTTTCCAAGTGCGACTTTGCCGGGGAGAGGCTGCCTCTCAAAGATGATAGCGTCGATATCGTCTTTGCCCTGGACGTGATCGAGCACCTGCGGCATGAGGGGCACTTCTTTCGCGAGGTGCATCGAGTGATGAGGAAGGGTGGCGTGTTCCTGGCGACGACGCCGTCGGCGGACTTCATGCTGCGCCGCTTCCTGCTCAAGGGCGAGGACCCCACCCATATCAACGTTAAGGGCGCGGCGGCATGGCAGCGCTCCCTGGTTGCCGTCGGCTTCTCGCGCGTGCGGTTTAAGTACTGCCTGTTCTTCGGCTTGCCGCCGGGCACGGCGATACGCTCAAAGCTGGTC
Source organism: uncultured bacterium (assembly GCA_965372475.1). Classification (GTDB taxonomy): domain Bacteria; phylum Oederibacteriota; class JAUXIB01; order JAUXIB01; family JAUXIB01; genus CBDVCL01. Next base: position 3,041 of record CBDVCL010000124.1, read on the forward strand.
AACCTGTATTCCGGCCCGGTCTTCGTTCCCTGGCGCCGGCTGGCGCAAAGCCTTTTCATCTTCGCGAGCAAATAGGGAACGGCAGTGCATCGTGCGTGGTGCGTAGCATGTCGTTATCTCAGGCGTCATAGCCGTCTAGATTAGAACCATAACGGGTGTAGTGGCCGACCACTGCGTCGGCCACCCGTCTAACCCGCTTTTCAGCGGGTTAGACGGGCCATTTTGGCCGCGCCTTTGGCGCGGCGGAGCACGCGGTGGTGCTCCCCTACGCTTCAAGAATCATGTCTCAAATGAACGCCTATGAACGAAATACTCACAGATATGCGGTCCGCGGCCTACTATTGGCCAATCCATGCCTGATAGTATTCCTAATCTAGACACATATGCTCAGGCGTGAAAACGAAATGCGAAATGCGACGCACGAGGCGCGAGCGTCCGTCAGGCCACAAATAAGAAATCCTCCAGTTCCCGCTTGCCTATGCGCCGCAAGTGTTCGCGTATCTCTGCTCTTGCGCCAAGCGCCCCCACCGCGCCGATGATGATGCCGCGTGCTTTCTCTTCAATGTCGTCAGGCGAGAAGACAGGCAGGCCGTAGATCGTTTTTCCTATCTTGCGCGGGTCGATCTCGATGAAGCCGGCGACGTCAAGGCCGTGCTTGAGGAATAGGCGCGCCCAGGGCTTGCCGTTGCGGCCGGCGCCCCAGAGCGTGAGCGGGCGTCCGCCTTTGAGGTGCGTCTGCCTGAGGTAATGAAGCTTCACGCGGCGGAAATTGTCCGGGCTGTATCTTCGCGAGCGTTTTTGAAGTCTTTTCTTGCTCTCTCTCCAATCGAACAGCAAGCGCGGGCACTTGGCAAAGCGGGCGCCTAACATCCAGAGCCGGAAGACGAGGTCATAGTCCTCGGGCCAGCGTTTGGTTGTGTAGCCGCCCGCTTTCTCGAGCAGGTCTCTCTTCAGCATCAGGGTGGGGTGGGCCAACGGGCACTCTACGAAGAGTTCCCTGGTGGTGGCGCGGTGAGTGATCAGGGAGTTGATCCACTCTTCGTACCTCTTAAGGCCCGATTTAATCTGCGAGGCAGGAAAGCAATTCACGCGGCAGGAGACGGCGTCCGCGTTTTGCAGGAGCTTCATTTGCGAGCTTAGGCGAGCGGGGCGGGATATGTCATCGGCGTCCATGCGGGCTACGATCTCGCCGCGGGCGAGAGAGAGCGCGGCGTTGAGGGCGGGGACGAGGCCCCGCCGGGAAAGCAGCAACAGCCTCAACCTACGGTCACGGCGGCAGATGGCGTTGACGATGCGCAGGCTGCCGTCGCGTGAGCCGTCGTCAGCGACGATCAGTTCTATACGAACGCCTTTCTGATTGAGGATGGAATGGATGGCCGGCTCGAGCGTGGCGGCAGCGTCACGCACGGGCATTATCACTGATATTAAGGGAGGCATTCTTGGTCGTCGAACGTCGCAACGTCTAACGTCTGAACGCCGCTATAGAAGACGGCCGAGAAGCTGACGTTTGACATTCGACGTTTGACGTTAGACGAGACTACTTAAACAACCCCTTCAACTTATCACCGGCTTCCTTCGCCTTGGCATCGCCGGCCTTCTTGATGTCGGCCTGGAGCTTCTTCTGTTGTGCCTTAAGGTCCTTATCGGCCTGGGACAACTCACCGGACTTGCCCTTGCTCAGGGAAGCGAGCTGGCCGTTGGCGGCGTTGCGCTCGCTGAAGAGGGCCTTCTCGTCCACGCCCAGGCGCCGTGCTATCTCGGCCTTGGCCGCCTTCTCCGCCTTCTTTACTTCCTCGCCCATGTACTTCTTGAGGCGGGCCCTGATCACTTCGCGCAGGTTGCTCTTGATCTTGAACCTGGGCTTGGTCACGGGCCCCCTCGAGGTGATGGTGAGCCTGATCTCCTTGATGCCGTTGACGAGGCGGTAGAGGTCGCCCTTAGTGCCGGGGGTGCGCGTGAGGCGCAGGTTCCTGATCGTCGCCTCCAACGTCGAGGAGAGGATATCGCCCTTGAGGCTGATCTTCATCTTGCCGCCGACGCTGGCGCTTTTGATCTCGCCCAACTGGGGCGGCACCTTGAGATTCAACTGTGACGCGGGGAAGCCGCTCGCCTTGAAGAGGATGCTGTCGTAGGCAGGCTGCTTGGTGTGATCGAGCTTGGCGCCGACCGTGAGCACTCTCCCCTTGCGCGCGCCGCTCATAGCGAGCATTGCCGGCCTGCCCAAGCCCACGGGGTCGGAGGTGATGTCCCGCACCGCGACGGGGCCGGCCGGATCCTTGATCGCTCCCTTTAGCACAAGCGATTCCTTGCCGCTGGCCCCTTCGACGATTATCTTCTCGATGAAGAAACGGGGCGTGAAGGCGTCGGAATAGAAAAGGACATCTCGCCCCTTGAGGCGCTTGCGTACGGTCATCTTTTCATCCTTCTTGCGCGCGGGCATGTACTTGCGCGCCAGGGCGATGTAGTCGATGCCTTGCTTGAGCCACTTGTTGTAGGAAGGGCCGAAGAGCGCCTTCTCCACGTCCTCGGGGTCGAGCGAAGAAAGGTTGAGCTTGGCCAGGGCCTTCTGGATGTCCTTCTTCTTCGCCGCGTCCAGCCGCTGGCGCATTTCCTTTTCGCTCGGGATGTCCTTCTTGGCCAGGGCGATGCGCTTGTCCAGGTCTTTCTTACTGTCCTTGAGGCCCTTGCGCGCCGCCTGGAGTTCCTTTATCTTCTTCTGCGCCGGTTTGATGTCGGCGACGGTCTTGATCTTAAGGCCCTTTGCCCCCTTGATCGCCGCCTTGGCTTTGCTCACGGCGGGCTTGGGGTCGTAGCCGGAGATACGCCCCTTGGCGGTCTTGAGGCGCCCGGGGATCTCGGCCTTCAGTTCCTTGGCCAGTTTGACCGACTCGAGGTCGTCGGGAATGCTCTTCTTCACGTCCTCTGTGCTGGCGCCCTTGCCCATGGCGTTGAGACTGACGTCCTCGGGCACCGCTTCGGCCTGTTCTTGGGCCTGCTGTTCCAGGTTGGCGCTCGCTTCGGCGAGGGGTTGTTCGGGCGTCTCTTCGGCTGTCTGCGCCGCTTCCTTTTCGATCGCTTTTATCTCTGCGGGTTTGAGCGCGCCATCGCTCTCGCGCTCGGTGTCCCAGAAGAGGCCCACCACCTTCACCTCCTCAAGGTGGAAGCGCCCCAGGAATAGCTCGGATACGTGGAAGGTGGTGCTGGCCTCGGCAAGCTCGAAGAGGTTGCGCATTGTGTCGTCCTTGTTGGCGACGCTGAGGCCTTTGAGGGTGCATCGGGCCTGGAGCAGGCTGAGGTCGAATTCCTCAAGCTCGACCTTGGCCTTGAAGGCCTTTTCGCCGCCCTTTATGATCTGCGTGCGCACAATGCTCTCGAAGAAGAAAAGGTAGAAGATGATGGCGATGGCGGCGACTATGGATAAGGGGATGATTGCTTTCCAGCGCATGGTTATACTCCTTTGCTTAAGAATTGGGAGGTCAGAAGTCGGAAGTCAGAAGTCGGATATGACAGGACAGTTATAGGCGATTCCGACCTCCGACTTCCTGGCTTACGTTACCCTTCTATACCACATATACACCTTTGACATCCTTAGAAAGCGCACGATCTTCCAGTTGTTCACCCTCTCCATCAGGTGCT
>CBDVCL010000125.1:0-6664 GCA_965372475.1 uncultured bacterium
TACGGCGTCGTCTCTTTCTATTCGTTGTTTTCCACCGAGCCCAGGGGACGGCACAGCGTCAAGGTCTGCTTCGGCACCGCTTGTTATGTCAAAGGGGGGAACAAGATCGCCGAGGCGCTCGCCAAGGAACTCAAGGTCAAGGAGGGCGGCACCACCAAGGACATGCGCTATACGTTCCAGGTGGTGTATTGCCTCGGCGCCTGCGGCCGGGCGCCGGTGATGACGATTGACGCCGACACCTACGGCATGATGAATCCGGCTAAGGCGATTGAGGCCGTTAAGACGTATAAGTAGGGTCGTATTGAGTATTGGGTAGTGAGTATCGCGTAGCGACACGAGCCACGCCTGCAATGCGTCGCAAGTATTGAGCGCTGTTTCACCCAATACCCAATACTCATCACTCAATACAAGAATAATGACAAGACGACTAAAACCCAACGACCTAACGAGACTCCGCAAGCGGTTAAGCCCCGCCATGCGCCTGAGGGAAGAGAAGCGCAAGGGCGGCAAGTATAGGCTGGAGTGCCTTATTTGCGCAGGTACGGGCTGCCTCTCCGCCGGGGCGGACAAGGTGGCCGATGCTCTGCGCGCGGAGATAAAGAAGCAGGGCCTGGCGTCGCAGGCGCGCGTCGTCCTCACCGGCTGTAACGGTTTCTGCGCCAAGGGCCCGGTGTTGACCGTCTATCCCGATGAGATATTCTACCAGGATCTTGTTCCCGCTGATGCGCGTGAGATGGTGGCGGAGCATTTCAAGAAGGGCAACCCCGTGCGGAGGCTGATGTACGCCGACCCCGTCAGTGGCAAGATCATGCCCAGGCTTTCCGATATTCCCTTCTTCGCCAAGCAAGAGCCGATAGCCTTGAGGAACCGCGGCCTGATCGACCCTGAGTCGATAGAGGAGTACATTGCGCGCGACGGGTACGCGGCGGTGAGCAACGCGCTTGCGAAGATGACGCCGCAAGAGATCATCGCTGAGGTGAAGGCGAGCGGCCTCGCCGGGCGCGGCGGCGCCGGATTTTCCACGGGCCTGAAATGGGAGTTCTGCGCCAAGGCGAAGGGGGACGAGAAATTCATGCTCTGCAACGCCGACGAGGGAGACCCCGGCGCCTTCATGGACCGCAGTATCCTCGAGAGCGATCCCCACGCGGTGATAGAGGGCATGGTCATCGGTGCGCGCGCTATCGGTTCGCACTACGGTCATGTCTACGTGCGTGCCGAGTATCCCCTCGCCGTTGACCGCCTGACCATAGCGGTGCAACAGGCGGAGGAATACGGCCTGCTGGGGGAGGACATCCTCGGCAGCGGCTTCGATTTCAAGCTCAAGCTTTACATGGGCGCAGGCGCGTTCGTATGCGGCGAGGAGACGGCCCTGATGCGCTCGATCGAGGGCAAGCGCGGCATGCCTCGCCCCCGTCCTCCCTTCCCTGCGTACAAGGGGCTCTGGGATAAGCCGAGCGTGCTCAACAATGTTGAAACGCTGGCCAACCTGCCGACCATCCTGCGCAAGGGGGCGCGCTGGTACTCGTCCCTTGGCACGGAGACGAGCAAGGGCACCAAGGTGTTTGCCCTCACCGGCGCGGTCAACAATATCGGCCTGGTAGAGGTGCCGATGGGTACGACGCTGTCAACGATAATCATGGATATAGGCGGCGGCATCCAGGGTGGTCGCGGGCTCAAGGCCGCCCAGTTGGGCGGGCCCTCTGGCGGTTGCCTGCCGCGCGACCTTATGGAAACGCCGGTCGATTACCAGTCCATCACCAAGACGGGAGCGATCATGGGGTCGGGTGGCATGGTGGTGATGGACAACCGCACCTGCATGGTGGATATCGCCCGCTATTTCCTCAGTTTCACCGCTGACGAGTCTTGCGGCAAGTGCATTCCCTGTCGCGTTGGCACGCGCATGATGCGAAATATCCTCACCGATATCTGTGAGGGGCGCGGACGCGAGGGGGACATCGAGCGGCTCGAGGCACTGGGCAAGGACATCATCGACGCCTCGCTTTGCGGCCTGGGGCAGACCGCGCCAAATCCCGCGCTGACCACGATCCGCTATTTCAGGAAGGAATACGAGGAGCATATAAAATACAAGCGCTGCCCCGCGGTCTCTTGCCGGGTGATAATCTCTTCGCCCTGCGAATATACTTGCCCGGTGCATATGGACGTGCCCGCTTACCTTACCCTTGCGGCGCAGGGCAAGTATACACAGGCGATGGAGGTGATGCGCGAGAAGAACCCCCTGCCTGGCATCTGCGGCCGAGTTTGCACCCATCCGTGCGAAACCAACTGCCGCCGCGCCGAGGTGGATCAGCCGGTCGCCATCCGCGAGGTCAAGCGTTTCCTCGCCGATTACGAGTTGAAGAAGAAGGTGAAGCCGCGCATAGCGAAGGCGCCGCCTAACGGCAAGAAGGTGGCCGTGGTCGGTGCCGGGCCGGCCGGTTTGACCGCGGCCTACTTCCTCCGCCGCAGGGGATACGGCGTGACTATATTCGAGGAATTGTCCGTGGGCGGCGGCATGATGGTCGTCGGCATACCTTCCTATCGCCTGCCGCGCGACATATTGGAATACGAGATCAATGTTATCCAGCAGATGGGGGTAGAGATAAAATACAACTGCCGCCTCGGTCGAGATATCAGCATCGATGACATCTTCTCCCGGGGATACTCGGCCCTCTTCCTCGGCGTCGGCGCGCACAAGAGCCTTAAGCTCAATATCCCCGATGAGGACGCCGAGGGCGTTATCGATTGCATCGGCTTCCTGCGCGCGATCAATTTCAACCAGGAGGTGAAGGTAGGGCCCAGGGTGGGCGTGGTGGGAGGCGGCAACGCCGCCATCGATGCCGCCAGGGTCGCTAGGCGCCTCGGTTGCGAGGTGACCATCCTATATCGCCGTAGCCGGGTGGAGATGCCCGCTCTGAAGGCGGAGGTGGACGCGGCGGACGAGGAAAAGATAAAGCTGGAGATCCTTGTCGCCCCCGTGCGCGTGATCAAGAAGGGCAACAAGCTGCACGAGCTGGAGTGCCTGCGTATGAAGCTGGGTGAGCCGGATGCGAGCGGTCGCCGTCGCCCCGTGCCCATAGAGGGCTCAGAGTTCCGCGTGGCGCTGGACACACTTATCCCGGCGATCAGCCAGGAACCGGACATGTCTTTCCTCAAGAAGAGCGATGGCCTCAAGCTCAGCCGATGGAACAGTTTCGAGGCCGACCCGGAGACGATGACCACTTCTCGCCGCGGTGTCTTTGCCGGCGGCGACGGCGTGCGGGGACCGGCCACCGTCACCGAGGCCATGGCCGATGGTCAGCGTGCCGCCGAGGCGATGGACAATTACGTGCAGGGCAAGGAAAAGCTGGTTGAGCACAAGGTGATCACGCCGGTGATTTCACCGCCGGCGATAAAGCTCAGGGAAGCGGACGCCAAGCTCGAGCGCCCGCGTGTGCCGGAGTTGGACGTGGAGAAGCGGGTGAGCAACTTCGAGGAAGTAGAGCTGGGCTACACGCTTGAGCAGGCGAGGTGCGAGGGCCGCCGCTGCCTGCGCTGTGACCTGGAGGGGGAGGAAGTTGAGGAGGAAGCGGGAAGCGGCCGCGATGCGGCGGGTTAGGCTCGTCGCTCGTCTATGGTCTATCGTCGATCGTGGCGATAGACGATAGCCGATAGTCGATAGACGACAATGAGAATAACGATAGAAGGCAAAAAGGTCGCGATAGAGGACGGTAGCACGATCCTGCAGGCCGCCGAGCAGGCTGGCGTCTATGTCCCCACGCTCTGCCACGACAAGCGCCTGCGACCTTACGGCTCCTGCCGCATGTGCCTGGTTGAGGTGGAGGGGAGCAAGAAGCTGATGACCGCCTGCTCTACCCCGGCTGTGGACGGCATGGTGGTCACGGTGGATACACCGCGCCTCAACGACATCCGGCGCAGCATCCTTGAGCTACTGCTCATCCATCATCCCCTTGACTGCCCGGTGTGCGACGCCGCGGGAGCTTGCCAGTTGCAGGATTTGGTATTCCGTTTCGGCGTTCGAGACGCCCGTTTTCAGGACAAGCGGAAGGACGAGCCGCCGGTGCTCAACAGCCCGTTGATAGAGCGCGATCTCAACCGCTGTGTCTTTTGCGGCAGGTGCGTGCGGGTGTGCGACGAGGTCAAAGGGGTCAGGGCTATCGGCTACTCGGGGCGCGGTTTCGCCGCGAGCATTGGCACCGCTTTCGGTGTGCCGATGGACTGCGAGTTCTGCGGTAACTGCGTCGCCGCCTGCCCCGTGGGGGCGCTATCTTCCAAGCCGTTCAAGCACAGGGCCAGGCCATTCTTCCTCAAGCGGGCACTGTCGGTCTGCAATTATTGCGGCACGGGGTGCCGCATCTACCTCGATCACACCGACCCGGAGAAGCATCCCTTCCTCGAGGGGAAATTGCACCGCACCAGGCCCGACATCGAGGATGAGTTGACCGACGGCAGCTTCTGCGGCCGTGCCGCTTTCGGCTACGAGTTTGTCCATTCGCCTGATCGCCTGCGCCGGCCCCAGGTCAGGAACCGCGGCAAGCTGGCGGCGGCGGACTGGGGGAGCGCCCTGGAGAAGGCCGCGGGGGGTTTGCGGCGCGCCGCCTCGAGTCACGGCCCGGGGGCGGTAGCGGCGCTCGTCTCACCTCAGGCCAGCAACGAGGAGAGTTTCCTTCTGGCGCGGCTGTTGCAGGCGGGCCTGGGGGGCGGTAAGCTCTCCTCTCCTGCCGGGATAGGGGAGCTGTCCTGGCGGCAGGTCGCCGGGGAGACTTTTGGCGGCATGCCTGCGGCGGAGGCAACAGATATTCTCGAGGCCGACATGGTGCTGGTCATCGGCTGCGACCTTACCGAGAGCCATCCCGTACTGGGGATAAAGGTTCTGCAGGCGGCCCGTTACCGGGGTGCAGACCTCGTCTACGCCAGCGCGCGACGGACCAAGCTCAGCCACTACGCGGCCATCGATCTGCGCCTTAAGCCGGGCAGCGAAGATGTGCTGATGAGTTACCTGGCGGCGCGCCAGTTGAAGGGAAAGGGCAAGCTTAAGGGCGTTATCGGTCTCGGCGCCTTGAAGTCATCTCGCGAAGCGGCTTCGTCGCGGGCGGCCGCTGCCACGGGCCTCGGCGCCGCGCAGCTGGAAGACCTGGCTGGCCGGCTGGTCGCGAGCGAGAGGCCGGTGCTTGTCATCTCACGCCTCGCGCACGAGAGTCACAAGGGCCGTTCCTATCTCCAGGCAGCGGCCAACCTGGCTGCGGTGCTGGCGGGCGTAAGGGACGGCAGGCCGCGTGTCATTTTCGCTTCCGAGTTCTGCAATTCGCGCGGCGTACTCGAGATGGGGGCGGCGGACGGCCTGACCCCACAGGGCTTACTACAGGGCATCGAGCAGGGGCGCATCAAGGCGCTTTATCTCCTCGGGCTCGACCCGGCGGCACAGCTGCCGGAGGCGGGGAGATGGCGGCGCGCCCTAAGGGGACTGGAATTCCTCGTACTGCACGATATCTTCCCCGGTGAGTGCGCCCGCGCGGCGCAGGTTGTCCTGCCGGGGGTCAGTTGGGCCGAGAAGGAGGGTAGTTTCACCAGTTTCTCCGGGCGGGTGGCAAGCTATCCTGCGGTGCTAAAACCGCTGGGGGACGGCCGCGCTGAGTGGCGCGTCCTGGATGAGATAGGAGAGAAGCTGGGCGTGGCGGGTGGTTACGCCGGGGTCGCCGACTTGCGGCGCGAGATAGAGAAGTCCCTGCCGGGATATTTCGCGGGCGCAAAGACCCCAAGCTTCAGCTTGGGGATGAAGCGCCAGATGATATCGACCGCGGAGCGGGAGCACATATCGAAACAAGAATACCGCCGGCTTCAGCCGGGGGATTCTTATTTTTCCTCGCGCCAGGGGAAGCGCCTGCAGGGCGGCACGCTGAGGCCCGTAGCAGTTGCCAAACCGGTGGAGAAAGCCGGTGGCCGCTATCCGCTTGTTCTGCTCAGCGGCAACTCGCTCTTCCAGCTGGGCGCGGGTACGGGGCACAGCCCCGGCCTGGCTGGCCTGGAGGATATGCCGCAGGTGGAAATGGCGTCGCGCGACGCGGTCCGCTTAAGGCTCTGCGACGGTGACAAGGTGGAGGTGGTATCGAGGCGGGGCAAGGTCCGCGGTCGCTTGAAGATATCTGAGGGGAATGCTGCGGGGACGGTATACGTTCCCGCCTACTACCGCGGTGCCGCCGCAGCGGCGCTGATGCCCTTGCCGGACGAGAAAGACCGCGCACCGGGCTGTGCGGTGGCTGTGCGGAAGGTGAGATGATTGTGTTAGTCGCTAGTCGCTAGTCTCTCGTCGCTCGCGCTTCAGGTACTAAACACGAGCAACGAGCAACCCTTCGACTCGCTTCGCTCGCTCAGGGCGGGAAGGGTCCTGAGGGCACTCGAAGGACGAGCAACAGCATTGTGAGCACGAGAACCGATGTTTGAACAATTCTCCACAGAACTACTGAAAGAAATCGGCCTGGCGGCATTGATCGGCCTCTTGAAGGCAGCGGTACTGCTGGTTGGCGTCCTGCTTTTCGTGGCCTACGCTACCCTGATGGAGCGCAAGATCTGGGGCTGGTTTCAGTCCCGTATCGGGCCGAACCGCGTCGGCCCCTGGGGCCTTCTCCAGCCGATAGCCGACGGCATAAAGTTCCTCATGAAGGAGGAC
>CBDVCL010000126.1:0-6635 GCA_965372475.1 uncultured bacterium
CGACGAGCAGCCTGGCGCGCCGTCTTGCCAAGCCGACTCGTCACGCCAAAGCGCGTTAGCGCGACGGCGGAAGTCCTGAAGGACGAAGGCTGGAGCCGGGCGAAGGCGGGTCGCCCCTCCCTGGCAGAATACACAGAAGGGCGACCTCAGGAGTCAAGTGAAAATCAGCGCCGGGGGCTAAGGTATCGACCGCCCTTTTCGTCTGGCATAGAAGCGGTCGATCGCTGCCCAAAGGTTTTTACTAAACTCAGCGTCCCGGCGCTGATAAACTAAGGGGAGCTTGCTCCCTTTAGCACGGGCAGACTATTTCATGCTTCTTTATAGTATAATAATTCCACAATGAATACCTGCACGCTGATAATTCACGGCGCGTTTGCGGCGCAGAAGGCCTGGTGGCGGCTGGGAGGCAAGCGCTCCTTTGCCGGGCGGCTGGAAAAGCAGTTGGCGAAGCGGGGTATCAAGGGCACGGTATGGAAGCCGGCGCTCGAGCACGGCCTGAAATACGATGACTTCTCCTGGTCGGGGGCTAACACCGACCGCGCGAGGCGCCAGGGCGCCAGGAAACTGGCCCGTTCGCTCGAGAAGCTCGCCGGGAAATCGGGCGCTACCCTCGCCAAGCCCTTGCGCGTCAATATTATCGCCCACAGCCACGGCGGCAACGTGGCGCTGGAGTGCCTGCGCCACCTCTCCCCCCTTGTCTCCTTCCGCCGCCTGATCCTATTGGGGACGCCCCTGGTGTCTTACCGGCCCGCCTTCCGGCCGGTGCGCTTCCTACTGGGACTGCTCTTCTTCGGCCTGCTCATCACCTGCATGGCCCTGCTGCCCCTGGCGGCTTTGCTCGCGCTGGCTGAGGCCCTTTTGCCTTCATCGGCGATAGGCGGCTTCTCCAGCTCCGTCCTCGGCATCCCGGCCATTCTCTTCCTTATGACACTGGTAGTCGTCACGCCGTTACTGGGCTGGCTCTTCAGCCTCGTCTCTTCTATATGCGATATCCTCTGGTATCCACCAGCGCGCCTCTATATGGGCATCAAGCGACGCTGGCACGGCCAGGCCTATGGCGTGTCCGCCTCCAGGTTGCGTTCGCTGGTGGAAAACGAGAAGGTCACGCTCCTGCTAAGTGACGACGACGAGGCGGACCTGCTGCTGCAGTTGGGAGCCGCGCCGGGCATGCTTTACAGGGAGATCATCGAGGGCCGCAAGCTGGGGCCGATGATGAGAAGCGCGGAGCGTTACCTGATACGGCCGGGTATCGAGCGGCTCTTTCTCCGCGTGATAAAGATGGTGCTGGAGATGCTGGTCTTCGGCTTCAGCCTGAGACGGGTGCTTTTCTCTGATTTCAAGATGGCGGACATCAAGAAGGGCGCGGCGTACCCCAAGGAAGTACTGAAGAAGATAGACGTCACGGAGATACTCGGCAAGCCAAGCCAGAAGAAGCTCAAGGCGAAACAGGTGGGCTTTTCCCTCGCCACGGGCGCGGAGAAAATAAGCGGCGGCACGCGCCGCGCCCGCAGCCTCAGGCACAGCATACAGAACGTGGCGCGCGACCTTACCAGGCAGATCACGCTGAGGCACTCGCTCTACTACAACACCCCCAGCGTGATCAGGAAGATCGCGGATATAGTGAAAAAGTAAAAGGGACATGTTAACCCATGGCGGTTAACGTGTCCCTTCCACCAGTTGTAGGGGCGGGTTTTGAACCCGCCCCTACTGCCCTTCCCTGTCCAGCGAGACCAGGATGCGCTAACGCTGTCCTCCCGCCCCTTCGCTGATGATCTGGTGAACGCTGCAGCCGAATATCCCGGCAAGCTTCTGCAGCGTACCCAGGGTAAGGTTGGCGTCCGGCTTCTCGATGCGGCTGATCGTCGACTGCTTCACCTTCATGCGCTTCGCCAGTGCCTTTTGCGTCATGCTCAGGCTCCTGCGCACCTGCGCGATGCGGTTCCCCACGACCGGCCGCTTCACTTTCTCCCAGGGAATAAGCTTATCCTTAGAACTCGCAAGGATATCCCTGGCCTCCGCAGCGTCAACGATATCCAGCAAACGATCGTATTCCCGCTCCTCCATAATCACCATTCTTCTCTTCCCTACTTCCACGAAACCGGGCTTCAGCCCCAAGCAAGTCTTGGTCTTGGCCATTTTGCTGCCTCCCTATCTCTTCCTGTAAACATCCTTCCTATCGCTGATCTTCACTATGATGACAATCAGCCTTCCCCCGTTGACTGTGTAAATGATTCGGTATTCGCCAACCCGAATTCTGTACAGTTGCTGCTTCTTGTCGATCTTCTTGCAGCCGCGTGGTCTCGGGTTCCTCGCCAGTCCGTCTATGACCCGATCAATGCGGCACAAGTGTTGGTCTGGTATCTTCTTGCGGGCTTTGTCCGCCGCCGGCGTGACGAGAACTCTGTAGACCCCAACCATCATACCTTCCTCTATCTATATATCATATAATACATGTTCTGTCAATGCGCATTATGCGCTTGTTGCATATCGCACTACATGCTTTCCCCATCCGGTACGTCTATGACAAAGTGGCCGTTATCTGTGTTATCGCCGTCGTTCTGATTCCTTCCCAAGTACAAGTCTCTTCTCACGCGAGACTGCCTGGCGCTCAGATATCTGACAAGATCGACCATCAGCGTACCAGGCTCGAAACGCGCCAGCGGATCTTCCCCTCCCCCGTTCCTCCCTTCCTCCTTGATTAGCTCGTCAACGTATTCTCGCACCTCGTCAACGAAAGCCATCCCGCCCCAGTGCGAGAACAACACGGGGCTTGATTCGCATCTGCTCTTGCCATCCCGGCATATGACCTTCTGCCTAAACTCGACACTCACCCTGTTCCCCATGACAGCCCCCTTTCCTTTACCCTTTACCCTTAACCTTTAGTCTTTTTCCTTTTTACTTTTTCCTTCTTCCTTCGTAGCGCTTTCGGCTTTTTCCTTTTTCCTTTCTTAACTTCTTACTTCATACTTCCCATCCATAGACCGCTTTATCTTATCTGGTGTGGTGGCGGTCTATCACTGAAAGACCATCATTCACCCCACCAGTGTACCACCGCCACCTGACAAAAACGGGCACTTAGGAAGAACTATTTCAGGCAGGGAATTCCACCCGGGAGTGGAAAGGACCTTTCTTGTCCATACACCTCCATTTTTGTCGGAGGGTGGTAGTAATATGATATTGGGGGCATGTGACCCGCAAGTGCAACGGGTCAAGGGAGCAGTCGCCCTTCCCTGGAACCAGATAATATGAGGGCGACCTTAGAGGGCACACATAAGAGAAAACAGGGGGACATTGAAAGAGAAGAACGGGAGGGTGAGTCTACTATTAAGGGAGAGATGTCAAGCCATCAAGGATGGTGATCATGCCGGCGGTGTCGAGCTGGCAGTAGGCTTCAAGGTGCTGGCGGACCTTCTGGCGCTCGGCTTCGGGCACGTCGCTGAAGGTGACGCGGGCGTATTCGATGCTCGCGGTGTCGCCGTCGGCGATGGGCATGTCCTTGTAGCCCTTCTTGTCAAAGACGGGCAGGACGCTTTTCATCGAAGCGGAGCCGAGCTGGTCGGGGTGGTAGTAGCAGAAGCCCCTGAATGGTTCCAGTAGATCTACTATCCTTCCCTCTATGCCATCAAACCAGTCCTGGTAGTCGGGGTAGGCCGCGGCCATCTCCCTTAGCCGCCCTGCCTCAAAGGGCGCGTTGTAGGCGAGGATGGTTCCCGACTCGCCGAGGAGTTTCTTCAGATTTTCCAGTATCTCTTCCCGGGGGTCTTCCCGCCCCGCGGCGAGATAGGAATGGTGCGTCGGCTTGCCGCCGACCTTCTCCAAGACGTGCAACGAATACTGGAACGGGATCATCTGGTAGGGCCAGGTGCCGTCGTGAAGCGGCACCGCGGGATTGATCGTCTCGAAGTCGAGGAAATAGAGCGGGTATGCGAGACGACCGAGGAATTCGCCTATGCCGTCCTTGTCGACGTATGCCTTGCCGCTGCTCAAGGCCGCAACCTGGATCGACTGTTTCCCGCTCAGCTTGAAACCGTCGGGTATAGCGGAGATATCGAGAACACCATCATCCATCAAGTCGAAGGCCTTCTGCTTTCCTCTCGTCAAGGTAAAGACACTGTGCCTGGGGAGGAAGTTCCAGCACACCTCTTCCATGCGGCAATCGTAGAACATACCGCAGTGTGGGCCGATCTTAATACCCGGGCACTTCTTCCGCTTGATGATCTCCTGTAGCTCTTTGAGTCTTCCCTCTACCTCGGGAAGCTTTTCTTCTACTTCTTCAGTTAGGTCCTGTTGCTTGAGCAGTTGTTTGGGGTCAATATCGCCCTGTCGTATGTACTTATTATTCACGCAGGCCAGCATGCACTTTCTTATCTTCACCCCTTCCCCCCTGAAGATATAGGCCTGCACGCTCATATCGTCATAGTGATAGTCCTTCACCCTGGTAGAGCTCTTCACTTCTATCATGTCCCACTTGTCTTTGCCCACGGGAACAAGCACATCCGCCCTGGCGAAAGCGCCCTTGTGCGCGAGAGTCGCTTCGAATATCGGTATGCGCTGGGGCAGAAGCTTCTTCGTCTCCTTGAACATCGCGGCGTAGTTCTCTTCGTTGAAGGGAACTTCAACACCGCCCGCATAGAGCTTCTTTGCCCAGTCCCCTATCTCGTAGCCGCCCCCAAACCTGGCCAATGTCGCTGCATCGTAAGCGGGTATCTTCTCCCTGGCGTTGTATTCATACCAGATCAGCTTCGGGCACTTGATGCCGGATATGTATTTTGATTTGGAGATGTTCTTCATTGTGATCGCCTCACTCTATACCGGTATTATATCATCCCCCACTGACATTTTTGACAGCATCCAACCTAAGGCCCGCCCAGACCCCCTGTACCATTCGCGCTGAGTTTACCATGTACCCGAGTATCCCAAGTGGTACATGGCTCAGGTGCAGGGCGCTGCCCGTTTTTGTCGGGGGGCGGGAGTAATATGATATTGGGGGATGAGAGGGCACACAAGCAACAAGAACCCAACTATGATAGAATCTAGAATATGAAGAGGAAGAAGAGGAAGAAGAAGGCGAAATGGAAGAGGGTGGTGGTGAGGGCGACTATCGGGCTGGTGGTGATGGTCCTGGGATTCGTGCTGCTATATATGCTGATGAATGGGCTGGTTTGGGTGGTCAATCTGTGCGTCGATTCGCCAGTCAAAACGGCGGTGTTTACGAGCGGGGGGAGCTGGTGGAGGTCAAAGGCTTGTGATCTCGGCGTTTACACGCCGATTACCTTGAAGCAGAACCTGCTGGGATATCACGTGGACTGGTACAGCCATGCAGATATGCACACCGTCTTCGTTGTCATGGATGACGAGAAATACCAGAACGTCGTCTTCATAGGCCACGGTACACATTCATCCTTCCAGGCTACCGACGGAGGGATAAGCAGTCGCATCTTCGTGATCGCCCAGGAGAGATTCGGCAGTGTGAAGAAGACGGGCATGCTCATTCAGCATACCTGCTGTCACGTGGAAGACCCGAAACAACCCAGCCTGCGCGAGGCAATGCTGGAAGACCCAAGCAAGGGATATTCCTACGCGGGATGGACCTACATCCGCCAGCAGTACCTCACCGCCTGGAAGATGCTCTTCGCTGATTGGGATAAGGAGATAAAGGAAGGAATCCTGCTTGACCCGCCGAAGTGATCCTGTGAGCGCTGCAAACCTTTGCACCTTCAGCCCTTTGGACCTTTCCCCCCTCGACGTTCCCCGACCTGGCACCTTTGGCGAAAGAAGATGGCAATAAGAGTGGTTTACAAGCAGTGTGAGGAATGAACTGTGTTAGATATTTTTCGGTTGGTGGTAAGTCAGGTCCATTTCGCCGATCTGGATGATCTGTTTGTCGTCGAGAATGAGGACTACGGCGGCTGTCTTCACGTGCGTGCCGCGGAAGGCCTCCAGCTTGCTCGCTAAGCGTTTGGCCAGCTCTCTTTCCAGGCGCGTGGGGTTGTGGGATTTCTTCTGCAATCGCATCTGAGCGACAATTCTTAAATGTAGGGGAGCACCACCGCGTGCTCCCCCGGCGCCACACCGGTCCGTCAGCATGCATGGCGCCGGCCAGATTGTGAATAATGCCAAATCTACAAGAATTCACCTAGCCTGTCAACAACATAATACGCTATTCTGCTCGTGGTGATTTTGCTCGTGGGGGGTTAACCTTGATGTATGGTAAAGAAAGAGCCAAAGAAAGAGCACGACCGCGCCTTCAAGGAGCTGGGCGCGCGATACCGGCAATTGCGGTACAAGAAGGGCATGGTGCAGGAAGACGTCGCCGAGTATGGCTTCTCCGTGCGCCACTACCAGCAGTTGGAAGGGGGGCGGGCTCACACCATCAGGACCCTTTTCGAGATCGCCGAGATGTACGGCGTGGAACCCAAAGACCTTCTCAAAGACCTGCCGAAGAAGAAATAGCGAAAGCATGGGGGAACTCAAAACTCACTTGTCCTACGTAGCTTTCCTGCCCTACTAAGCCTATCAACTGATCTTTTTCAGCTCCTTGGCTGATTTAATCACGCCCCGCGCTGTGCAGACGGCCTCACAATAGGCGCACATGAATTCCGGGTAGAGCTGCTTCCTCTGGTTCTTGTGGCGGC
>CBDVCL010000127.1:0-6604 GCA_965372475.1 uncultured bacterium
CTCAATACCCAATACTTGATAGTACTCATGCCAAAGAAGCCCCGCTCACGAAATATCGGCTTCGTCGCCACCCGCCTCTCCGGCACGGACGGCGTTTCTCTGGAAACGGCGAAGTGGCAGAGGGTGCTGGAACAGATGGGCCACCGCACCTTCTTCTTCGGCGGCGAGCTGGACCGCCCCCACGCGCGATCCATGCTGGTGAAGGAGGCCCATTTCCAGTCCCCGCAGGTACGCCGCCTCCACGCCCGCTGTTTCCGCGGCGGCGCCCGGCCTCCCTCGGTCACCACCGAGATACATCGGCGCAAGGACCACCTGAAGAAAAAGCTCTACGCCTTCATCCGCCGCTTCAAGATAGACCTGCTCATCCCTGAAAACGCCCTCACCATCCCCATCCAGATACCGCTGGGCCTGGCCATAACCGAGGTAGCGGCCGAAACGGATATCTCCCTCCTCGCCCATCACCACGATTTCTTCTGGGAGCGTAAGCGCTTCCTCATCAACAACGTCTGGGACTGCCTGAACATGGCCTTCCCGCCGCACCTGCCCAATGTCCACCACGTGGTGATAAGCTCCTCCGCCAACAACCAGCTCAGCTTACGCACGGGCATCTCCGCCTACGAGATACCGAACGTGATGGATTTCGATAATCCGCCGCCACCGCCGGACGGCTACGCCGCCGACGTGCGCGAAACGTTAAGAATGGAACCCGACGAACTGCTCATCCTCCAGCCCACGCGCGTGGTGAAGAGGAAGGGCATCGAGCTGGCCATAGAATTCACGAAGCGCCTCGGCCGCAAGGCGATGCTCGTCATCTCCCACGCCTCGGGAGACGAGGGCTATGAATACCAGGAAAGGGTCAGGGATTACTCACAACTGATGGGGGTAAATACCGCCTTCGTCTCTAATATCATCAAGCCCAGTCGCGGCCGCACCAGGGATGGGCGCAAGGTATACACCCTCAACGATGTCTACCCTCACGCCGACCTTGTAACTTATCCTTCTACCTTCGAGGGCTTCGGCAACGCCTTCCTCGAGGCCATCTATTACCGTAAGCCTGTCGTGGTCAACAACTACTCAATATATCACATGGATATCGGCCCAAAAGGGTTCCGCGTAATAGAGCTCGATGATTATGTGAATCACGAAGCCCTGCGCCTGGGCCGAAGACTGCTGAAAGACAAGAAACTGGCCGCCGAATACGCCGAGCATAATTACCGCTTGGGCTTGAAGTACTACTCCTTTTCTGTGCTCAAGCAGCGTTTGGAGCTGATCCTGGGCTTATGTTTCGGCATAAAATAAGACAGCTTTTTTTTACATTCACCCTTGACAAGCGTATATATGAGTGGTATATATTACTTAGTAAGCTTAAGAGAAAGAGGGGGAGGCATATGAAAAAGCTATCCTTTATCGGAGTAATGTCCCTGCTACTGCTGATTGCCGGTTGCAGCCAGAGTTCACCCACCGCGCCGCTGGCCGAGGAGGGGCAGGTGATAAGCCTGCGCAACACCTCGATCGGCCTCGAGGGCAACCTGGGACTCGGCAGCGAGGACCTGGGCGAGGAACAGGGCCCTTACGGCCAGGGCGGCAACCCCGACGGTTGGGGCGAACACGTGGGGGAATTGCAATTCCTCGTGGTAGAGATCATCTACGTCGACCCCTATTTCTACACCGAGGACGGCTATCCCGGCTACTACATCGGCCTGCCGATGTGCTACCAGATACAGATCACCAACACCGGCGAGCGCATCTACTCGGACATCGACGTCAAGGGGACGATCGAGTATTACGAGACGCACACCGCGGACCGCTGGTGGCAGCCTGACGAGAACGGCAACACGATCATCGACGTGGAAAAGGGCGAGCCGCTGCCCGGCGCCACAGAGAATATCTGGTGGGAAGTGGACTTCCTGCCCGGCGAGACCGTGACCCTGCCCGCTGTCTGTTACACCCCCTCTTACGACACCGTCGACGGGCTGGACCAGATCCACATCGAGATGAGGCATCACAACAACGGCCCCTGGCACGCGGCCAAGTTCTACGACGAGCCCGAGCAGAGCATCTTCTGCCCGCCGCCTCCGCCTGAGTAATACAACAGGAACATAAACAAAAAAGCGGCCTTCGGGCCGCTTTTTTGTTTTCCGGAGTATTGGGTCATGGGTATTGGGTATTGGGTATAAAGAAGGATGGAACTCATCAGCCGCCATGGGTTGATGAGTTCCGCCCGCAACGTCACCGCAGGACAACTATTTTCCCCACCTTCCTGTCCACCAGCAGGCTGCCCTCGTAGACCTCTACTGTGAAGAGGTAGATGCCGTTGCCCATCCTGCCACACCAGCCCTCGTCTACTCCCAGCCGCGCGTAACTCCCTCCTCCTACCCGCTCCAGTGTTCTCTCGCCTACCTTTCGGTTGGCGACCGTGTAAATGCTGATTACCAGCCTTTCCGCCGGAGCGCTCAGCAGAAAGGTGATGTAGACTTCGCCCGCGCCGTTCCAGGGGTTGGGATATGCCGCGACATCCGCTATCGCCAGCGGTAACGGCGTCGCCGTGAGCGTTATTGTATGAGTCAAGAGCGGCGTCGGCGGCAAGCTCGCCGTCGTCGTCGCCGTCACGCTTGCAGACGGGGTCAGGCTCGGCGAGACCGCCGGTGTAACGGTCCTGGTCGCGGTGGGCGTAACGGTAGCGGTGTCCACATCACTGTAGGTTGGTGTAGCACTGGCCGTAGCGGTCGTTGACAGGGAGAGCGTATGGCTAATAGTGCTGCTCTGAGTTCGCGTCGGGCTCAGCGTTGCCGTCAGGGTATCGCTCAGCGTATCCGTGAAGGTCCTGCTGTAGGTCCGCGTAACGCTCGGCGTCACCGTCTCACTTACCGTCAGCGACACCGTGGGAGTCGCGGTGACGGTAGCCGAACAGCTCAGCGTGAGCGACGCAGTACAGGTTGACGTCGCGGAAGCCGAACGGCTTGCCGTGAGCGACGCAGTACAGGTTGACGTCGCGGAAGCCGAACGGCTTGCCGTCGCCGTGGCGCTGGCCGTTTCCTCGGCGGTGACCGTCGGCGTGGCCGTGCCCGTCCCCGTGCGCGTCACGCTAGCGCTCTGCGTGGCCGTGCCGCTGCGCGTCGCCGAAGGCGTAGCCGTCATTGTCTGCGTAAGTGTCCCGCTCTCGCTAAAGGTCAGCGTGGCCGTAGGGGTTACGGTCACCGTAAGCGTTTCCGAGCAGGTAGGTGTGCGCGTGCCGCTTTCCGTTACGGTAGGCGTGAAAGTGGCGGTGCCGCTCGGCGTGTGCGAAGCCGACTCCGTGGCCGTTTCGCTGATGGTGGAGGTGGGGGTCGGCGTGGGCACGACCATCACACCGCAACTCGCGTAAATGTCCGTCTTCAGGTTGCTGTCGCCCGTCACAAGTGCGGCGCTGGCCTTGAAAGCCACGCATCCGCCGTCCCCGGCCAACGCCGGGTGCTTCCCTCCGGCCGGGAAACCCAGCTCGTCCAGGCTGGCCACTTCGTAGCCGCCTGTCTGGCGGTCGCAGAGGATGATGTCGATCTTCGCGTTCGTGTCGCCGGAGGCATAGCTGAAATCAAAGGCATCGAAGGCGACATACCTGCCATCGGCGCTGATCGACGCGTTATGGTAAGCGTTGTTGCGCACCGGCAGGTCGTCCTTGCTTACCATCTCTATCGTCTTCGTCTGACGGTCAAAGACGAAGGCGTCCAACGTCATCGCCAGGTCGTCCGCCACCAGGTTGGAGGCGTCTGAAGTGAAAGCGGCGAAGCGCCCCTCGTCGCTGATGGTGGGAGAGTTCCAGCAATTGGCGTTCCCCTCGACGCCCGCGTCGCTTACACTTACCCTCTCGATCGTAGCCGACTGACGGTCAAAGACGAAGATATCGGGCACGCCGTTCGTATCCCCCGTCACAAGGTTGGTGGAATAGGAGCCAAAGATCACGAAGCGCCCATCCGCGCTTATGAAAGGAGTAAAACTCGCTCCGTTCCCCCCCACCCCGACGTCGTTCTTGCATACCTCCTCTATTGTCCCCGACTGCCTGTCATAGACGTAGACGTCTCCCTGGCCAGCCGCGAAGTTCGAGGCCCCCGTAACGAAGACGACGTACCTACCGTCGGCGCTGATGCCCGGCACCCAGCTGCCTCCGTTGCCCTCGATCCCCGCGTCGTTCACACTCACCCGCTCCGTGGTGCCCGCCAGCAGGTCGCGCACGAAGATATCCGAAACGCCGTTCATGTCCCCCGCCACCAGGTTGCTGGCCGTCGAAGCGAAGGCTACGAAGAGCCCGTCCCTGCTGATGCCCGGCTTATCGCTGCCGTTGTCTCCCCCGGTTCCCGCGTCATCAACGCTGGCCCTCTGTATCGTCCCTGCGGCGCGGTCATAGACGAAGATGTCCTTGAAGCCTCCCGCATCCCCCGGCACGAGATTAGTAGCGGTGGATGCAAAGGCCACGAAACGTCCGTCGCCGCTGATGCTCGCGTCCTCGCTGTGGTCGTCCGCCTCGTTCCCCAGGTCATCTAGGCTCACCCTCTCGATAGTCGATGCCGAAAAGGCCCCGGGCAATATGAGGCAACTTACCGCAAGCGCTACGATACCTCTTGATAGGATGCTCCTTAACATGTCTTCGCTCCCAGTGACCTGTCAAGTGAACGCCGCTCCCCTTGAGTGCTATCTCTTCTACCATATATATCGTCATTTTCTCCCCAACCTTTACAGACCAAAAAAAGAAGCGGCCCGAAGGCCGCTTTTTCTTCCAGTGTTCAGGACGCGCGACCCGGGACCCGGGACCCGCGACTCAAGATCATCTCACCTCAATACAACAAACTTCCCTATCTTCCTCCCCACGATCACCTTCCCCTCGTATACCTCCACCACATAGAGGTAAGTGCCGTTGGCCAGGCCCCTGCACCAGCTATCGTCGAACTCCAGCTTGACATACTCGCCGCCCGGCGGCGTTTCTATCCATGTCTCACACACGCGCCTATAAGAGGTCGTGTAGACCTTCACCGCGACCTTGTCCGCCGGCTGCGTGAGCAGGAATGTGATCACCGCCCCCTCCTGGCCATACCAGGGGTCGGGGTAAAACTCGATGTCTACCAGGTCCGACTCCGCCGGCGTTACCGTCACCGTGGCGGTGCGCGAGGGAAGGGGCGAACCCGTCTCGCTGACCGTGTAGG
Organism: uncultured bacterium; assembly: GCA_965372475.1. Taxonomy (GTDB): domain Bacteria; phylum Oederibacteriota; class JAUXIB01; order JAUXIB01; family JAUXIB01; genus CBDVCL01. The sequence continues at coordinate 5,175 of CBDVCL010000127.1, forward strand.
ACGCGCTCACCGTAGCGCTTGGAGTATGGCTGGATGACGGCGTACCTGTCGCGCTCAGCGTATGCGATGCCGACTGCGTAGCAGTCGGCGTTACCGTAAGGGTTGCCGTAGGGGTCACCGTGCCCGTCGCGGAGGCGCTCTCGGTAAAGCTCAAGGTATGCGTGACGCTCTCGGTATAGGTAGCGGTGGCGCTAGACGTCGGGCTGATGGTGCTCGTCGCGCTAACCGTCGAAGTGGGCGTGGGCGTTCCGCACGCGAACGCCAACCCCGCCGCCTCCAGGCACTCCTGCGTGCCGCCATAGAAGTCCCCGCCGATGTTCCAGATGATGATGCCGCCGTAACCGTCGGCGATCACGTAGTTGCACTTCTCCGTCACGGATTTCGAGTCCGAGTAGCTCACCCATTCGTTCAGCCTCGTCTTGTAGGGCGCCAACGCGACCGCGTCCCAGTTGTCGACGTATCCGCCCCAGCCGTATATCTGGCGGTTATCGTATGCCGAGATTATCGTCGCGCCATAATCGCCGCAGGTCGTCGCCCCCCTGTAACGGAACCCGTAGAAAGGCACCCCCAGCAGCATCTTGTCCTTGGGCAGGCCCGCCACCGTGTTCCAGTTGCCCATGTCAGTAGAGGCGCACTGTGAATGCAGGCAGCAACTCGGGCCGTAAAGCGGGGAGTTGTGCCCCGCGTCCCCCGGCCAGCCGTTACCGTGGTAGTTGTAGGTCATAATACCGATGTGATCGTAGATATTCTTCAGGTTCCAGCTCTCATACCAGGCGAACGACGACATGCCCGGGGACACCACGTAGGCCATCTCGTACGGCTCGCCGAAGAAATTCACCCCCGCCCCGTCCAGCGCCGCCCTCAACTCGTTGGAGAAGGCAGTCATGTTGGCGCGGTCTATCAGGGAAGTGGTATAGGGCGCATACCCGTCCGGGTATTCCCAGTCGATGTCCACCCCGTCGTAGCTGCGCGCCTGCACCAGAGCCACCAGGGCACTCACCAGCGTGGCTCGCCTGCCCGCGTCGTTGCAGATATAAGAGATGGCGTTCCCCAGCACGCCGAAGCTCTCCGGCCAGATCTGGGCGCCGCCGAAAGAGACGAGTACCCTCACCCCGTTGGCGTGCGCGGCGTTGATCATGTTGGCGTCGGCCGCGGGGGTATTCAACTTCAGGGATCCGTCCGCGTTCCAGGGCTGGTTTTGGGGATAACTGGGCAGGACGAAGGCGTGCGCTATGTGGGTCAGGTTTTCGTACTGGACATCGTCCCAATCATAGCCGCTGTCCCAGTCCGGGTAGTAGCCCAGCACTACCTTGCCGCAGACGGTCGCCCCCGCGGGGGTAGGTGAGATGAAAAAGACTGCCAACTGTAACGCTAACAACGGTTTCAGCCATCTGTTAACCATATCATGATAAATTTACCACGTTTTTATT
>CBDVCL010000128.1:0-6593 GCA_965372475.1 uncultured bacterium
GGGCGCCACCGCGCCCAAAGGGCGCGGGTAATAGGGGTTGGACGATCGTGAGTGGATGACGCCCGATGAGCGCATAACAATGGCCAGGGAACGAAGCCAAAACATCAGCATAGACTTCAAGGTGGTGGTGAGCCGCGAAGGCCAGGGGAGTTACCTTGCCCGTTGCCCGACCCTGCCGGGGTTGGTCGCTACCGGCCGCGCCCAGAAAGAGGCGCTGGACAATATCGAGCGGGCTATTCTCGAGTTCCTGGAGTTCGCGGCGCCATTGCCTTTTCTGCCGGTCTGCCGCGACGCGGCGCACCCGCGCGCCGGCGTCTTCGGCGTCTTCCGTGGCGAGCTGTACTGCGCTACCAGCCACGACGCTGTCTATCGCACCTCCAGCGGCGACTTCGGTTCGTGGCTGCCCCTGATGGTGACCAAGACCACCTCTGCCTTCTACAACAGCCTGAGCGTGACGGAGGGCAACGAGGCCAGTTCGGGGGACTACACGCCGCAGGTATATGCCCTGGAAACGTTCACCGCCTTCGGCACCGAGCGCCTCTTTGCCGGCACCAATGCCATGGGGGGCATTTACGAGAGCGAGGATGGCAAGCGGTGGAAGCTGAATTTTTCCTCGGGAGAGGAACGTGTCCATTCCCTCTGCTGCTTTGGGCGTAAGCTTTACGCCGGCACCAGTTCCCGCGGCGCGATCTACAGCTACAACGGCAGGAGCTGGGGGGTGGCCTACGCTACGGGAGAAGTGGCTGTGACCGCCTTATGCGCCCACGGCGATCATATATACGCCGGCACCTATCCGGGCGGGTACATCTTTCGTTCGCGTGACGGCTTGAAGTGGGACCTGGCCTACCGCAGCCGGCAGTCCTTCATCCACGATTTTGCCGCCAACGAGGAGAAACTATACGCCTGCGGCGGGCGTGCCGACGGGGCCAAGATATTCCGTCTCGCTTCCGGCGGGCGCTGGGAGACGGTCTACCGTTCCGACCGCGAGCAGAATGTCTACTGCCTGGTGGTCTTCAACGGCAGCATCTATGCCGGTTGCGGCGAGGGGGGACGGCTCTTGCGCAGCCTGGACGGTAGGAAGTGGGAGACGGCGTTCCAGAGCGGCCAGGAGGGGATCAGGGGGATGGGCGTCTTCGAGGGCAGGCTTTACCTGGCCACGGAGCGTGGCGGGGTGGTCTTCCGTTCCGAGAGCTCGGAGGCGGCGCCGCCGCAGATAGCCAGGCCGGAGGTGGGCTCCGTCACCTCCTGTAGCGCCGAGGTGAGCTGGACAACAGACAAACCGACTTATTCCACCCTCGAATACGGTACGGGTTCTACGACCGAGTTCACCTACGCCTGCCGGGAGTTGAAACGCGAGCACAGGATGCTGCTCTCCGGTCTGAAAGCCGGCGCGACCTACCGCTTACGGGCGCGGAGCGACCTTGCTTCGGGGAACCTTAGCGTCAGCCCGGAGGCGGAATTCAGCACGCAGGAGGTGTCGCCGCCGCAGGTGAGTTCCGCCAGCCATGCCGAGCCGGTCCGCTGGTACAGCAAGAACCGCCTCGAGTTTACCGTGCTTGGCGTGAGCGGCGCAAGCGGCTACGTATACGCCCTGGACCGAAAGAAGGACTACCAGCCTGGCGCGGATGATAGCCGCGGCGATAAGGCTCCGCTGGTCATAGAGCGAGTGGAGGACGGGGAGTGGTATCTGCATCTGCGTGGCGTCGACGCTGCCGGCAACCTTTCGGCTAAGACGCATCGCCGCATGGTGCGCGTGGATACCAAGGCCGAGGAGCCCGAACTGATCTCCTCCAGCCACCCTCGCCAGGATACCTGGTACGCTAAGAACGAACTGCGGTTCGAGTGGCGGGTAAAGGGGGAACTATCGGGCGTCAAGGGGTATTACTATCTCCTCGACCAGGAAAGCCGAAGCCTTCCCGGCGAGAAGCATGGCGAATGGACGGACAAGAAGAGGGCCGGCTTCAGCGGCGTGGCGGACGGCATCTGGTATTTCCACATAGTGGCCGTCGACGAATCGGGGAACGTCAGCGACGAGGCCGCCCATTACGAGGTGCGCGTTGACACCATCGCGCCGCAACCGCGGCTGGAATCGAAAAGTCATCCCCAGCCGGAGAAATGGTATAGCGAGAACCGGCTGGATGTGTCCTGGAGCTGTGAGCTTGACCTTTCCGGCATCGCCGGTTATTACCATCATCTCGATCGCGAGGCGAAGGGCGCTTTTGACGAGAAGGAGTGGAAGTGGCTGACGGCGGAGAACGCCTCTTTGACCATCAAGAAGGACGGCGAGTGGTTCTTCCACGTGTGTGCCAAGGACAAGGCCGGCAACATCGGGCTCGTAGCTCATCGTGCCGTGCGGCTGGACCGCACCTGCCCGGCGCCGACTCTCTCCTCTCCCAGCCATGCCGACGAAAAGGGGTGGTACAATTCGCCAAAGGCCGCGCTGGAGTGGGAAGAGCCGCCTAACCTGTCCGGCGTGGAGGGGTATTACTATCAGCTAGTCCCAGGTCCCAGGTCCGAGGTCCCAGGTCCCAGCTCAGGTGAATTTGAAAAACAGGGCTGGACTTTCACGGCAGACACCTCCTGCGAAGTGGAACTGCCCGAGGAGGGGGAATGGTATTTCTACCTCGTGGCCAGGGACAAGGCCGGCAACCTGTCCGCCCGGCCCGTGCATTACCGCATCGGCGTGGACCGCGGCGTAGGGAAAGCCGAGATAAGCTCCCCCAGCCACGATGACCAGGAGGGCTGGTACAACCTGCGCAAGGCCGAGATGAAATGGACCGGGCCGGAGGACGTGGCGGGCATTAAGGGATATTACTACAGACTATCCACGAGCAGTACAGAGTCCCAAGTCCACAGTCCCAAGTCAGAAGGACTCAAGAAGGAAGGCTGGACGTTTACGGAGGAGAGATCGTGCCAGCTGGAGTTTAAGGAAGCCGGGCAATGGGTGTTCGAGCTGTTGGCCGAGGACGGCGCCGGCAATATCGGCAGGGAGGCTGCGGTCTATGCCCTGGCGACTGACTACGAGTGCGCCGCACCGCGCTTGAGCTCACCCAGCCACTCGGAGCGGGGGCGTTGGTATTCGCTGCGCGACGCGGTGCTGAGTTGGGAGGAACCCGAGGATAGCGCGGGCATTCGTGGGTATCACTACAGGTTAGTCCCGAGTCCCGAGTCCAGCGTCCCGCGTCCCGAAAAAGCTGGGAACGATGATTGGAAATTCACCAAAGAACGGCAGGTGAAGGTAAGGGTTCCCGAGGACGGCGAATGGTGCTTCGAGATCCAGGCCGAGGACGTCGCCGGCAACAAGAGCGGCACAGCAAGCCATCCCTTGCTAATAGATACCGAGACGGAGCCCCCGACGCTGGAATCCCCGGGCCTGCTGGAAGCGGAGGACTGGCATACTTCTAACACGCCGCTCGTTGTGATCAAGCCGCCGCAGGAACGAAGCGGTGTGGCAGGATATTATTATCTCGTGGACGGGGAGGCGGGAACCGTGCCTGATGCCGGGTCCGCTTCCTGGACGGGAGAAGACGAAGTGCGCCTGGGGCCTCTGGAAGACGGTGTGTGGTACCTGCACGTGCTGACCAGGGACGGCGCCGGGAACACGAGCAAGGAGGCAGCTCATCTGCGGCTGCGCATTGACTGCACGCCGCCTTCGGCCACGGTGAATCCCCTGCCGAAATTCACGCGGGAACGGAACTTCCTCGTGAGCTGGTCGGGCCAGGATGCTCTCTCCGGGCTTAAGTGTTTCGACGTGCAGGTACGCGAGGATGAAGGGGGGGATTACAGTGACTGGCTTGCCGCCACGGAGCGGGGAGAAGAGACCTACCGTTCGAGCGGCAGTGGTTTCTATTATTTCCGTTGCCGGGCACAGGACCAGGCGGGGAACTGGGGCCCATACGACGAGCACGGCTCGAACACCGCGCGTATCGGCGTGGACCTTGAGCCGCCGGAGGCGGTGATGGGACTGGAGGCCGAACTCAAGCTGGGTGGTGAGGTGCGCCTGACATGGCGGCCTGCCGCCGACGAGATAAGCGGCACCGCTTACTATAGTGTCTACCGTTCCGGCAAGGCTGATGACCTTGGCCGCATGATCAGCGTGCCGGGCCAGGTGCGCGAGACGATGTTCCTCGACCCCGGCCGCGACCTGCGGGAAGCTGAGAAATACTATTACACCGTGCAGGCGGTGGACGGGGTGGGCAACGAATGTACCGAGGATAACCAGCGTATCGCCGTGGTCTGCGACAAGATGGCCGACCTGCCGCAGGTGACTTCACCCACGCACCACTCCTCGGAGAGGTGGTATTCCGCGCGCAAGGCGGTGTTCCGTTTCAAGGCGGGAGCCAATGCGGAAGAGGTGGACGGCTACTATTACCTGCTGGATCGCGAGCCGGATACGGAGCTGGACGCGGAGAATGGCAGGTTCACCGAGTCCTTAGAGGTGGAACTGAAGGCCGAGGTTGACGGCACTCATTACTTCCATCTCCTGCCCCGCTACGGTGCCGGCAGCCCTGGCCGCTTGACCGTCCATTTCCGTTTGAATATAGATGGTGAGCCCCCGGGCAAGCCGGAAGTCAAGAGAGAGATAAGCGCGACGGGCGGCGAGACGGGGAACATCGAGCTGAGTTTCGCGGCTTCAGACTATCTTTCCGGGCTGGAAGGATACTACTTCATCGTTGACGGCCGGAAGGAAGGGGCTCCTTCATTTTCCGGGTCGCAATGGACGGAGAGCGGTCGCGCTATTCTGTCGCGATTGGAACCGGGACGGCACTATGTGCACGTCGTGGCGGTAGACAAGGCGGGTAACGCCTCGGCACCGGCGCATTTCTCCCTCGATGTCGCGAGCGAGGAAGCGGGAGTGATCAGCGGCAATGTCTATTCCTATGACGGCGAAAGCGCCGCGAGCGGGGAATTGACGCTGGAAGGCGAGGGAAAGAAGGAAACGGCGCGGGTTACCGGGAGCGGCAGCTTTACTTTCCCCGGCCTGAGGCCGGGGCGCTATCGCCTTACCTGGAAGGTGAAAAAAATGCCGGACCTGGTTATCGATCACGAGCAGAGGCGCCCGGGAGGGGACCATCTGGCCATATACGAGGAGTTGATGCTCTGGCCGGCCGTGGTAAGCGAGGACTCTTTCCTGCTTATCTTCTATGAAGCGCAGGAAGGGGCCCTGCTATTGGAGACTTACGACGCTGCCGGCAAGTTAATGGGCAAGAGGGAGTTCGTCAAGGAGGGTGGAGTCTACCACAAGATCCTCTGCGATACGGCCCGTTACCCGGACGGCGACTACGTGCTACGCTTGAGCGCGCGCTCGGCGGAGGATGGCAGGCTCTTGCGTGTCGGCCAACGGGTGTTTAGTGTGAGAAGAAAGGGGAAGTAGGAAGTCGGAAGTCGGAAGTCGGAAACCCGACATCCGACCTCTGACCTCCGACCTCCCGGATTTGCGGACAAGGACCAATGGACGAACGCAGGCAAGGACTGGACAAAGGTTTTGAAAAGGTGGCGGCGCGGGGCCTTTTGACCGACCGCTTCATGCATTACGCCCAACTTCTGAATAAGCTCGTCTACCCCAGCGCGGAGAAACTGAAGAAACACTTCGCCGGGCTTTTCGAGACACAGGCACGGGTTTTCTACGTCGAGAGCGGGCAGCAGGCCAAGCTCTCGCGGCTTAGTTTTGGTGTCGCGGACATGGTACGCCGCATCGCCAGGCGCCTGGAGCGCAGGGAGGAATACAGGGAATTTTATCGCGGCTACCTGGAGGGGGTCTTCCGCAAGGAAACGCCCGAGGTGGAGGAGGGGGACCTGGAGGGTTTCTTTACCGATTGTGTCGCGGTGGCCGCCTATTTTCACGACGCGGGAAAGGACAAGGTTCTTTACTCGCTTGACACCTCGCCGGGATTCCTCGATAGGCTGTATAAGACCGCGGCGATCGAGGCGGGGCTGTTAGCCAAGATACGCCAGCACGTCCAGGCGGGAGCGCGGATGATCAACATCAAGCCGGTTTCCGACATGGTCTTGCATCACCATGAAGATTATGATGGTGAAGGTTATCCGCAGGGACTGCAACGCGATAGGATACCCCTGGGGGCGAGGATAATCTTCCCCTGCGTCGCTCTGCACGCAATAGTCAACTGGCGCAGCTATGATGTTGAGCATCCCGGCTGGTACGGTATAGAGGAACTGAAGCGATGCAGCGGCGGCGATTTTCATCAGGGGAGGATGATCACGCACCTGCAGGAAGAGGCGTATCCGAAAGCGATGGTCGCGCTAAACAAGAGGCTGATAGTCCAGGAGATCATTACGGCTCATTTTCGTGACGAGGAGAAATATTTTCAGGAACGGTATCTTCTGGACAAGCCGGAGCAGGCGCGGAGGAAACTCGTCAAGAAGGAGCAGTTCGACCCTGTGGTGGTGAAGGTGCTGCTGGAGGAGTTCGGGGCGGAGTTGAGGATATTGAAATAGTTTCGTGCGTCGTGCCGCGCATGTCGTATGTCGTTGCTGTGGAATGCCACGAAATGCGATATGCGATGCACGGTGAACGGCCTTTTTCTTGTTGGCCATTCGGCACACTCATATTCTAGTTGCGCGCCTGTTGGCGC
>CBDVCL010000129.1:0-6580 GCA_965372475.1 uncultured bacterium
AAATGGCCGAGAAAGCAAAAGCAAAAAAGGGCGATAAGGTAAGAATCCACTACACGGGCAAGCTGGAGGACGGCACCCGGTTCGACGCCACGGCAAAAGACACGCCACTGGAGTTCGAACTGGGCACGGGCAAGGTGCTCGCGGGGCTCGATGAAGCGGTGCTCGGTATGAGCGCGGGTGAGAAGAAGACAGCCAAGGTGCCGCCCGAGAAGGGCTTCGGACCGCACCGCAAGGACCTTACCTTTGACGCGCCGCGCAAGGAGTTCCCTGACAACCTGAAAAAGGGCGAGGCGATAAAGGTCAACCAGCCAAACGGCAAGGAGTTTTACGCCGTGGTCGTCGACATAAAGAAGAACAAGGTAGCGCTGGACGTGAACAACCTGCTGGCGGGGAAGGTTCTTATCTTTGAGATAGAGCTCGTTGAGGTAGTTTAGAAAGTTTCGAAAGTTGAGAAAGTTTAGAAGGTTATTCAACGTTCAAAACGTTCTAAACCTTCAAACGTTCCAACTGGCGCCGCTTGCGGCGCTACCACATCCCGTATCCCGCCTTGACGAAGGACCCCAGCGCCCCCCAGAACACGCGCATCGCGAAGTCACCAATGATCAACCCCAGGAAGAAGGGCAGGGCACGGCGGTAGAGTTTGCTGCCTCCCAGTTGAAATATCACCAGCCGCGCCAGCCAACCAACGAAGACATAGGAGAAGCCGGGCGTCACGGCGTAACCGATCGGGTGGAAGGGCCACCAAAGGAAACGCGTACGCAGCCAGGCAAGCAGCACCGTTATCAACGCGCCGAACCCTACCGCCACCTTTGGCATCCCCACCTGCTTGGGCGGTTGGTTGATCATCTCTGAGAGCTGCATGAAGTGCTTGTGCCCCTCGTACCGGCGCCAGGTACAGAGCGAGTTATGCCCGTAATTGTAGCAGAGCGCCAACTCCGAATAGATGCCGATGCCGATGCCGACGATTATGGCGATAACCATCACCAGCATCATGCTCCTAAGTTTGCTGTTCGCTCCCTGGTTGAGTTTCATGCCGTCGAGCAGGTTCGGCATGGTCGAGCCACGCAGGTCCTGGCTGATCCAGCCGAAGAAGGCCATATTTGTCAGGTTGCCGTTGCCGATGGAACGCGGATCAATCATCGTGGTCATCAACTTCGTGGGCGTATCATCCAGGTAGACGGGCGGCAGCCCCGCCTCGGCACGCATGCGACTGAAGACCAACGCGTGGATGAAGACGAGTAGGAAGAACAACGCACCCGCCCACAACGACATCCCCATCACGACTATGAAGGAAAGAATGAAGACCCAGCCGCCTATCAGGCCTGACCAGGCGACTCGGTATTCCCGCGCCTCATCCACCGAGACACCCAGGCCCTTTCTCACCTTCTCTCCCTCCCTACCCAGCGAAGACCAGGCGGCACGCCAGCTGCCCTTGAGCTGCCTGCGCATCATCCAGAAGTAGATCAGGGCCAGAGCGATAAAGGCGCCGTTGCGCTGTTCCACCTGGTAGGGGAAGCCCGCCATCGCCGATTCCGTCCCCGTGGCGTTCCAGGCCATCGCCGCGGCTACCACGTTCAGCACCTTGAAGAACAGGTTAAAGAACCAAAAGGAGAAGGAAATCTCCAGGGGCATCAGGTAGGAAACCCCGCAAGCCATTGGGTTCAAGTAGATGTCCAGGCCTCCCATCGCATCCCAGGGGTGCTCGAGGAAGAAGCGTGATAGATCTATTGACGTGGTAATAGCAGGCACACCGGGGAAGTAGGCATTCAGCCCATTGACGATGTGCAGGGCCACGGGTAGGGAGATGCCGATCCAGGTGAGTTTGTTCCGCATCAGGCCGTGCTTGTTGTCTTTCACGCCTTGCAGAAGCTCCAGGGGCGCCTTGAGCAGGGGGAAAGATAACCGTTCCCTTTCTATCCACTGCTTCTTCACCAACACCACGAGGCATACGAAGGAGAAGTAGAGAACGAGCGAGAAGAGCCCCCAGGTCAGGAGCGTGGGCAACCAGGCGAGCCAGGGGATGGGCATGCCGCCCTCGTAGAAACCGCGGATCGCCTCCGCGTCGGTGGGACCGAACCAGTCCTTTATGTAGGCGAAGAAATCCTGCTCGTACTTGTTCTCGGGTGCGGCATAGTAACGTGGCGCGGTACGCGAAGGAAAAATGGCCTGGGCCCAGCCCGTCCCCGCCAGGGGCGTGCCGATGATCACCATGGTGAAGATGGTGACCAGCTCGGCAACGTTGTATCTCAGCGCCTTCTTCACAAGCCCCAGCAAAGGGTTGAGAATGAAGATAAGGATGAGCAGGAAGGCCATCGCCGAGACAGGTGGCGCTATCGCCTGCATGTCGGTACTGTGAGCGATATGCGTGCTCTGCTGGTGCCAGTAACCGGAGACGATTATGAACAGAGCCCCGGTTATCAGCGCGCGCACGGTAGGGTACTTCATGTTCGATAGCATACAGCATCGTTCGTTCTTCGTCTATCGTCGATCGTCTATCGCGCAGCGACAAGCTCTGCTTATCGTTCCGACTTCTGACTTTCCGACCTCCCCTTGCGACCTTGCAACCTTGCAACCCGCCGACGAATAACCTATAATACCCCCATGACCACCAAACACGACATCAAGGCCCTCGGCCCCGCCAAACACGCATCACCACTGAAGAGCGCCCCCTTCATCAAGGAAGGCGAGCGGGTGCTCGTCGACCCTTCCCTGCCCGCAAAGAAGGGCAAAGGCACTGCGCCCTCCTTCGAGAAAGCGGGGCCGCGCCAGACGCTCTTCTTCGACCCTAAGGCCAGCCGCATCGGCATCGTCACCTGCGGCGGCCTCTGTCCCGGCATCAACGACGTGATACGCGGCATCGTGATGGTAGCCTGGCACCGCTACGGCGCGCGTGACATCATCGGCTTCCGCTACGGCTACGAAGGGCTGGTGGCGGAGAAGGCAGCCATTCCCACGCCGCTTACGCCCAACCTGGTGGAAGATATCCACAAGGACGGCGGCACGATGCTGGGCATCTCGCGCGGGCCACAGGACCCCGGGGCGCAGGTCGACTACCTACTGGAAAAGAAGGTGGACATGCTCTTCGCCATCGGTGGCGACGGCACGCAGCGGGGAGTGTTGGACATCGCCAAGGAAGTAAAGAAGCGCAAAGCACCCATCTCGGTGGTCGGCATCCCCAAGACGATAGACAACGATATCCCTTACACCGAACGGTCTTTCGGTTTCGAGACCGCGGTGGCGGCCGCACAGGCGGCGATAGGGGGCGCGCACAGGGAAGCGCGCGCGGCGCGCAACGGCGTGGGCCTGGTGAAGCTGATGGGGCGGCAGGCGGGCTTCGTCGCCATCCACGCCTCGCTCGCATCAAGCGACGTCAACCTGGTGCTCGTGCCCGAAGTCCGTTTCTCGCTCAAGAAACTGCTGGACTGGCTGGGAGAACGCTTGCGCCGCAAGGCGCACGCGGTGATCGTGGTCGCCGAAGGCGCGGGGCAAGATCTAGTTCCCGCGCAAGGTACAGACGAATCGGGGAACCGGCGACTGGGCGACATAGGCGAGCATTTAAGGGGGCTGATCCAATCACTAGCAACGAGCAACGAGCAACGAGCAACTGTCAAATATATAGATCCTTCCTACATCATCAGAAGTCAACCGGCCAACGCCGATGATTCCGCTTATTGTTTCCAGCTCGCCGTGAACGCCGTGCACGCCGCGATGTCAGGACGCACGGCGATGGTAGTCTGCCTCTGGAACGGGCACTTCGTGCACGTGCCCAGCGAGCTGGTAGCGAAGGGGGGGAAGAAAGTAGATCCGAAAGGCCTTTTGTGGCAGTCGGTGCTGGATAATACTGGTCAGCCTGATCTTTCGCCCTGAGAGGGTGGCAAGGTAACAAGGTTTCACGGTAGCAAGGGTAGCTAATGAAGACTTTCGGCCTACCACTTCTAAGCGGAACCATAATCGGCTTCCTAATCTGGGCGCTCTCCGAACCGATTACCGGACATCTTGAGCCGTGGGACATTGATAAACCGGAAATATACTACCTGCTCGTGCTCTTCTTCGGCTTAGTCCTGGGGGCCGTTTTCAAGCATGGTTGGTGGTGCGGCGCGATCGGTCTCTTCCTCGGGCAAGCGGTGTATATGACAGTGATTATGCCGCTGCTCGGACATCCCGGCGGACCATTAGCGATAGTGGGACTTGCATTCCTTTTGGTGCTTTCCTGCGGCAGTATGCTTACCGGGGCTGTTGGGTCTATTGGGATAAGGTTGGGAAAGGTCATCAGGAAGAAGCTAACACTCAAGTGACAGTCACCCCAGCCACTCGGTATGAAACTTTCCCTTCTTATCCACCCGCTCGTAGGTGTGCGCGCCGAAGTAATCCCGCTGTGCCTGGATCATGTTGGCGCTGAGGCGCGGGTTGCGGTAGCTGTCGAAGTAATTCAGGGCTGAGCTGAAGGCCATCACGGGAATGCCTAGCTGGACTGCCGTCACCACCACCTTGCGCCAGTTGTCCTGCCCCTTCTCTACTATCTCCTTGAAGTACGGCGCGAGCATCAGGTTCGCCAGCTTGGCGTCCTTGTCGAACGCTTCCTTGATGCGGTGCAGGAAGTGGGCGCGGATCACACAACCGCCGCGCCAGATCATCGCTATCTCGCCGAAGTTGAGCTTCCAGCTGTATTCCTTCGCCGCGGCGCGCATCAGAGCGAAGCCCTGCGCGTAGGAACAGACCTTGGAGGCGTAAAGAGCGTCGTGTATCGCCTTGATGAATTCCGCCTTGTCCCCCTCGTATTTGCCCGAAGGCCCCTTGAGCTGCTTCGCCGCCGCAAGGCGCTCCTCCTTTATCGCCGAGATACAACGGGCGAAAACGGCTTCGGCGATGGTCGGCGCGGCAACGCCCAGCTCTAGCGCGTTAGCCGAGGTCCAGGCCCCCGTGCCCTTCTGCCCTGCCCTGTCCAAGATAACGTCCAGCATCGGTTTGCCCGTCTCCTCGTCCTTCTTCTTGAGGATCTCCGCAGTTATCTCTATCAGATAGGAATCCAAATCGCCACTGTTCCACTCGCTGAAGACCTCGCCCATCTCTTCTACGGACATGCCCAATGCGTTCTCCATCAGGTAATAGGCCTCGGCGATCAACTGCATGTCGCCGTACTCTATGCCGTTGTGTATCATCTTTACGTAATGCCCCGCGCCGTTCTCACCTATATGCGTACAGCAGGGCTCGCCCTCTACCTGCGCTGATATCTTTGTGAGGATCGGCTCGACCAGCTTGTAGGTCTTCCTATCGCCACCCGGCATGATCGCGGGTCCCTTGAGCGCGCCCTCTTCGCCCCCCGAGACGCCCGTGCCAATGTAGAGCAGTCCCTGCCCCTGTACTTCCTCGCTGCGCCTGATCGTGTCCTTGAAGTAGCTGTTGCCCGCGTCTATCACCAGGTCGCCTTTCTCCAGCAGGGGCAGTAGGCCGCTTATGACCTTATCGACAAGTCCCCCCGCTGTGACCATCAGCATCACCTTGCGCGGATTTTTTAGCGAGCCGACGAACTCCTTCAAGTCGGTGGTGGGAAGGATATTCCTTTCGCCGAACTCTTTCTTTATCTCCTCAATACGCTTCTTGTCGACATCATGCATGGCGACGCTGAAGCCCTTGTTCTCCATATTGAGGCCCAGGTTCCTACCCATCACGCCGACGCCTATTATGCCAATGTCTGCTCTTGTCACAGTCATCTCTCCCGATTATCGGGCGGACACACCGGTCCGCCCCTACGTGGTTCGTGGAGACCAGGTGTCGGTGACACCCGGTCTCTTCTGGTCTTTGCCCATTACGCCCACGCCTATTATGCCAATGTCTGCTCTTTTCATGGGGCACGCCCTTCTTCGTCGTTAGTCGTTGGTCGTTAGTCGTTCGCCGGCACTAACGACGAACGACAAACGACGAGCGACCACTTAATGCTGGTCGCTAGTGTCAAATCCGCAATCATCAAGCCCAGGGAGGATTCTCGGGCAGGCTGGCGTCGAACTCCGCCACGAGCTTGTCCTCGTATTCCCCCGCGTATCTGCCCGAGAAGAACCTGTCCAATCCCTCATCCAGCAGGCGCTGCCAGGATCGCGCTTCCTTTCCCGGCAGGACAGGATAGAAAAGGGCCTCGTTGGCCTTGGCCGCAGTCATGTCACCGGGCGCGTCGCCTATCATCAACACCTTGCCCCCGCCGTACTTGCCCTTGGTCGCCATCTCCAGGTGCTGTGTCTTCGTGCCCATCTCCTGCCCCGCTATCAGCCGCACCAGTTCCGCCAGGCCGCTCTCCTGCCACTCGCGCTCCAGCGCCTCGCAGGGAGTCTGCGAGACGACTATCAGGTCGGCCTTTGCCCGCGCCTTCTCCAGGAATTCCTTCACCCCCGCGAAGGGCGGCATCGTCTTCACCTTCTCCTTTACCTGCCGGTTTACTTCCTCGCTCCAGGCAAGAGCGTTCGCCAGCTCCGCCTTCGCCGCGGCGTCGGACGCTGCCTCGGCCGCCGCTTTCAGCCCGTCGTTCGAGAGCGTGCTTTTCTCGTCGTCTACCCAGGCGAAGTAGTGTTTCGGCTGGGGCACCTCGAAC
>CBDVCL010000130.1:0-6564 GCA_965372475.1 uncultured bacterium
AAGCTGCACCACGTACTGGACGACTCCTGATTCGCCGGGGTCCAACCGCCCCAGGTTCCAGGAGACCGTGCCGCCGCCGTAACTACAGCCGGCGGTACAACTGACGTAGGTCGTCTTGGGCGGGATCAAGTCCGAGAGCACAACGTCAAAAGCGTAACGGCAGGAGGGGTCGCCCGTGACGCCGAAGTCCTCCACTATTTGCTCGCTGTTGCCGCCCTGCAGGCCGTTGAGGCCAGGATCCTTGATATACCAGTTGGCGTCAGTGAAGGATCCCATCGGCACGCCGTCTACGGTGACGTCGAACTGGTTGGCCGTCATTTGTACCTGCACATCAAAGAAATTCGAGCCAGTGAAGGCCTTGTTGCCGTCGCCGATGTTTAGGCCTGTGAGCTCGTTGATAAAGATCATCCCGGCCTGGGTTGCGTCCGGGGCGTAATAGAAACGCAATACCCCCGTTCCCGCGCCGGGGGATATCTCCATGTAGTAGTGCGCCCCGGTATCTTCCTGGTAGCGGAGTATCAACCCGTTCTCGGCGCTGCTCTTCAGGCCCCACATGCGCGTGTTGACCCGTCCGTCATAGAGCGTGGAATTAGCGTGCAAGGTCCAAGAGCGCGCGTAGTTCTGGTGGTGGGCACGGCCGGGATAGGAGCTCTCGTCAAAGGTCTTGAAGCCCGTTTCGCCCGACGACAGCCATCCCGCCATGCCGTCATTCACTGCGAAATCATCGTAGGCAATCTGCGAGGAGCCGAGGAAGCACGAGGGGTTGTCGTAGGACAGGGTGTAGGTGATGAAGTCGTTGGGCAGGACCGAGGTGGGGCTGGCCACCTTGACTACCGCTACCTCGGGAGCGAGGATGGTATAGTTGGCGACGTTAGAGGTGATGGGCGGCTTGGCGTTGGCGGTGCGGTCAAAGGTATTGGGCACCACACCGGGCACGGCGTCGGCGTTAACCTCCATGTCTATTATCACCGAGCGCAGTTCGCACGGGTTCACCGTGCCGAAACACCAGGTATAGGTGTTGCCGACCACGGAGTCGGGGGCTGGGTTGCTACCGAGGAAGGTAAACTCCGTCGGCAGGACATCCACGAGGCACATGTTGTTATCCACCGTGGTCTTGTTCTCGTACATCAGCGTGTATTGCAGGGTCTCCTGGGGGAAGCCCTGGGCGGGCGAGACGAGCTTGGTGAGGCCATTGGTCGAAGGGTCGGGGGCAAGGAAGTCTATTACCGTCTCGAGGAAATTTATAATGCCATCGCCGAAAGCCAGGGGGTCCTGGCACTGGTTGAGGGCATTGGAGCCGCCGTCGATCCATGCTGTGGCGAGCGAATCGCCGAAGAGGAAGACCTTTCCCGCGTCGCGAGGCGACTGGATATCGCCACAGCCCGTCCAGGCGATGCCGTGCGCTACGGTACCGACGGGATAGACACTGCCCGCGCCGTTGACAAGCACCGGCTTGCCGCTGCCGTGCGTGCCAATGGGGAAGCCGCCGAAGGCATGGACGTAGAAGTCGCTGGTGCCGTTATTCATGTTGCGGATGTCTTTGGGGTCCATACCGAAATTCTGCGCCGCGGCGAGGACGGCAAGGTCAGGGTTTATCCTTGACTGGTAATGGTCGCCATCATCCATTACCACGCCCGAATTGGTAAAACCGGGGATGTTGACCCAGGTGTTCAGGTATGCCATCAAGGCATTGTTGCGGTCAGGGAAGCCGTCATTCTCGCTCGCAAGGAAGAGACCGCCGCCCGCCTCAAGGAGCGTATTGAAGGCCGTGGCATCGGCGGCGGTTATCGCGTCACAAGAGTTATTGGTGAACCTGTTGTCCCAGACCTGGTCGAAATCGGTGATCGACATGCCCAAGGCCGCCAACTCGTCCGTGAAGCCACTGTCGGTGCCGCCGCAGGGGTAGCAGATGGTGACGACATTGTGGCCGAGGCATTGCATGCCGCCGATCAAGGTCATCTCCTTGAAACCGCACTCGGCTTTGTTGGTGGTATTGTCGATGTAGAGGATACTCTGCGGCGCGGGAGCGCCCGCAGCCCAATCAGCTCGGGCGGATGGATTCAGCAGCAAGAAAGCGGCCAGCACCGCAAAGCTGAAATATGTTATTCTTCTATTTGTCACGTCTATTCCCTATTCACTTCAATTGCAGAAAACGCTTAACTACGCCTTGAAAGGCTATAGTTTCCCCTCTAGAGGCATTTAGGGCGCACCATTCCTCTAATACCCTTTCAATAGCTATATACCACGGAAAACAAGGGTTGTCAATGGCACGGGGGTTGGAAGTCGAAGAACGTGCATCGTGCATCGCATTTCGCATATCGTTTGCCGCTACGAAATACGATATGCGAAATGCGAAAAGGATCTACTTACCGGGCTTGCGGGGTTTCTTGGCGGATTTCACGGCGCGGGGCGGCGCGAGGGGAAGACTGAATGTGACCGTCGTCCCCTTCCCCTCCTCGCTTTCTATCTTTATCTCCCCACCGTGACGGTCAATGATCTCCTTGACGATGGAAAGACCCAAGCCGGTCCCCTCGTACTTGCGGGTGCTGGAATTATCCACCTGGAAAAAGCGCTCGGAGACCCTGGACAGGGCCCTGGCAGGGATACCGATCCCCGTGTCCGCCACAGAGAACCACAGCTCCCGCCTGTCCTTCCTCCCTCCGGTTATCGTCACGGCGCTCTTGGCGCCGCTGAACTTGATGGCGTTGGAGAGCAGGTTCTCGAAAACACGGCGGATCCTGTCCCGGTCGACTTTCGCCGGCGGCAAACGGGACTCTATCTCGTTCTTGAGCCATCCCCTCATGCCAGGGGTCGCCTCGTCATACGACTGGATGATGTCCTCGACCAGCGAACGTATGTCCACAGCGACCAACTCGTCCAGGCCGATGCCCTCCTCCAGCTTGGAAAGGTCAAGCAGGCTGTCTATGAGGCTCTTGAGCTGTTGCGACTTCTTCCCCATCACCTTCAGGCCGTCCTTCTGCTCGCCGCTAACGCGCCCCAACATGCCCTCGGTCATCATCTCTATATACCCGCTCACGGTGGTCAATGGCGTGCGCAACTCGTGCGATACCGTGGCGAGGAAATTAGATTTCACCTCGTTGAGGCGGACCAGCTCACGGTTCTGTTCCTGCAGGTCCTTGTGCGCCAGGCTCAGCTGGGCGGTGCGCTGGTCGACCAGCTTCTCAAGGTTGCGCGAGAGCTCCTCCACCTCTTCCTTGGCCATGATGATCTCGCCCTCTTTACGCTCCATCACCTGGTGCAGTTTCTCCCCCAGCACGGCGGCCATGATAAAAGAAAAGAGCCAGGAAACAACGGTGAAGTAGTAGAAGGGACCCACCCCGGCGCCCGGCTCCCCGGCAAAAGGGGTGACGATACCCATCTGCTCGAGGAAGACGAGCATCAGGTAGACCGCGCCGCAGACCCCCGCCGCCGTGTAACCGAACTTGGGGGCAAGGATGATCGCCGTGGCGATGATCACCATGAAATAGACGATGGCCACGGTACTCTGTGAGCCGCCGGTAAAGGACAGCGCCACCGTGGCGAGGAAGGCGTCCATCAATAGCTGGAGGAAGCAGTTGATCTCGACGTTGTGCTCGTCCCGCAGGAGGACAGCGTAGAGGGGGTTGACCGCGATCTCGATGGAGGCGATGACCATGATCGGCCAGAAGGTGAGGCTGACGACACCGAAGACCTCAAGAATAAAGAAGACGACGAGGCCGATGCTGGCCACGATGACGCGGATCTTCAGGAGCTCACGGGCGAGCACCCTGGTCTTGTGATAGCTCTCCTCCTGAGAGCTACGGGATAGCCTGTCTAGCCATTCGAGTGGACGCATTATCTCGTGCCTCGTATCTCGTGCCGCGTATCGCGTGTGACATATCGCACACCGTGAAGCGATACGGGTTACGCCTATCTTGCGCTTACAGTATTGCGTGCATCACAACACGGCCACTCTGTCGTGCGCTGCAGGCATCGCCTACCGCGAAGCGACGAACGTTTTGAACCAGAGTAACCGACCCTACACCACTACATCCTAGCCCCTTACGGGCAGACAATCAAGCGGCGCGACGAAGTGCTCACTCTATCGCCCCGCCTCTTCCTGCTCCAGTATCTCCAGCAACTCCTTCGCCGCAGGGAAGTTCGGATAGCGGCGCACGACCCGGCGCAGGTGCCTGGCGGCAGTCGATGCGTCCCCCAGGTTCCTCTTGGCCACCGCCAGGTTTATCCAGTAGATCGGTTCATGCGGATTCAGGTCTATGGCCCGCTGCATCGCCTCGGCGGTCTTCGCCATGTATTCCCGTGAGAGCTCTTGCCGTGCCGCCGCCTGCAGGGGCTGTCCCCGCCTCCTGAGGTCATCCGCTTCCCTGCTGTATTCAGCGGCATAGGCGAAAAACAACTCCCCTTGCACGCCGTGCATCTCGTCACCTTCGAAGCCCAGGCTGAGGCCCTCGTCAATGGCATTGGCGCAACCAGTAAGGTCGCCCAGGGCACGGTAGACGACGGCGAGGCGCGGGTAGACACTCTCCTGGCGCGCGTCCAGGGTGAGGGAGAGACGGTAGGCGCCAACGGCCCACTCCCTTTGCTGTCGCCGCGCGTCTGCCACAGCGGACCTGGCATCACTGTAGGCCTCCCAGGCATTCTCGCTCAGCAGATAAGTGAGCGCCGCAACAACGTCCGCGTCCTCCTGCCATTCCCTGATCACACCCTCGCGGTACTCCCTCACCCACCTATTCAGTTCCACCTTCTCTTCCAGGAAGCTGACAAGGCCGCGGCGGTTACGGTGGTAGTAGGATACCTTCTCCCTTACGCGCGCGTCCCGCCTGTTCTCGGGAGCGAGCAGCGGCAGGGGAGAGACGGCAAGCCGGGCCACCTCCCCGCGCAGGGCATCCACGCTCTGCTCATACATACCGCGTGCCGCGGCATACTCCAGCAGGCAGTTATCGTCAGTGATGATGCTCCCCTCGCCGGCGTAACGGCGCAGGTCAGCGTCGGCAGCGACGAAACGCCGCAAGAAAGTGTAAGGGGTCATGATACGCTCGGTATAGAAGTAGCCCTTCACCTCGTATTCCTCGATCTGCTCGCCGAGGCGGGAAAGCGAGAACCTATACTCCTCGTCCGACCCGAGCAGGGCGAAATCACCCCCCATCATATCCACCCACCAGAGGGAGACGTGAGGAAAGACCTCGGCAAAGGTGCGGATGATGTCCTTGAAGGTCTCGGGCCGCATGCGGTAGGCGTGCAGCCATTGGCAGGCGACACCGCCCGGCTTGAGGCTGCGGCGCATCGCCCGGAAATACTCCCGCGTGAAAAGATTGCCGACGCCGCTCATCCACGGGTTGGACGGCTCGGCCGTGATCACGTCGAACTGCTCGCCGCTGAAGAAGAGGTAGCTCCGGCCGTCACCGACACGAAGCCGCGCCCTGGGGTCCTGCGCCGGATCGCCACCGTAGAGTGGGTGAAAGAACGCCGCCGCCTCGATGACCTGGGGCGAGAGCTCCAGGCAGGTGGCCCGTTGCACAGGGTGGCGAAGACAGGTGGCGAAGGTCATGCCCGTGCCCAGGCCGATCACGAGCAGGTCCTCGACACGGGGATGGTAGACCAGGGGTAGGTGGGCCAGGTATGTCTGTGTAGTCATGTCGTAGATATTGGTGGAGCCGTCGCTCTTGCCGTTGATGGCGAAACTCAGCCCTCCCTGCGGGCCGCGATAGACGGCAACGCTGCTGCCCGGGCCGTCCCGCTGGTATACCTGTTGTGTCTTGCTCCAGGTCTCGTCGCCGGGATAATGGTGGAAGTTGATGTAGCTGCCGCCATAGACGTGCTTGGCATCCGGGGCGGGCAGAAGGAGCAGCGCCGCCAGCACAAGCACGGGCACGGGCAACAGGTACGCGGCCACTCTCCTGCCTCGCCTTCGCCAAACAAGGTAGATGCCAAGCGCGAACTGCAGGACCACGAGGGGTATCCCCGCGCCGCGCGCACCCAGGAGCGGCAGGAGGATGAAACCGGCGCTGAGCGCGCCGATGATCGAGCCGACGCTGTTGCCGGCATAAAGCCTTCCTATTCTCTGTGAAAGAGCACGGCCATCACGCGTGTAGGCAGCCGCCGCCGCCGGGAACAAGGCGCCCGAAAAGATTGTCAAGGGCAGGACCATCGCCCCCGCCAAGAGGCATCTCACCAGCGTAAGCTGGATGAAATCTCCCTTGTGCTCGCTGATCAAGCGCGCGGCAAGATGGGGCAAACGCGGCAAGAGCAGCGTCGTCAACGCCCCCGCCAGGGCCGCCAGCAGCAGTAGCACGCCGCAGGAGAAGACCTTGTCGCGGAAGCGCGACGCGACGGCACCATAGAGGGAACTGCCCAGGGCCAGCCCAAGAATGAAGCAACTCAAGACAATAGCGAAACTGTATGAGGCCGGGCCGATATTGACGATCAAGAGGCGGGTCCATACTATCTCGTAAGATAATGCACAGAATCCGCTGGCAGCGAAAACGGCCAATATGTATCCGCGTGTCGCCGCCGTGTCGTTAGTCGTTGGTCGTTGGTCGTTAGCCCTTTGGTCCTCACTTCCCG
>CBDVCL010000131.1:0-6555 GCA_965372475.1 uncultured bacterium
GTCGAGCCCTGGTCCACTTCCAGTATCTCGTATGGCACTTCCGCTTTCTGCTTCAGCAAGGACTCAAGACACTTCGCCAACAATTGCTTTCTGTTATAGGAGACTACAACAACGGTTATCATAATCCCTTGAGGGCGGCGAAGACAACAGCGGCCCGCTTGAGAAGCTGCCCGGTCGTCTTATAGTCCAGCGAAGTGACCGGGTCGGAAAACGCCTTGCCCGGATCGGGATGGACCTCCAGGAAAAGCCCATCCGCCCCGGCGGCAATACCCGCGCAAGCAAGTGAAGCGGCAAATTCGTTCCCCCGGCCCCCGCTCACGCCCCCGACTTGCCCGGGCGGCACCTGCAAGCTATGGGTTACGTCGAAGATGACCGGGCAGCCGATGCTCTGCATTACGGGTATCGAGACCATGTCCACGACCAATTGCTCATAACCGAAGGTAGTGCCGCGCTCGGTGAGCATGATCCTGCCGCCGCCCCCGGGCTGGACCTTGTCCACGATGTTACGCATCGCCCAGGGGGAGAGGAACTGCCCTTTCTTGATATTCACCGCGCGCCCGCTCTCCCAGGCAGCAATCAACAAGTCTGTCTGGCGGCAAAGAAAAGCCGGTATCTGGATGATATCGGCCACCTCCGCCGCCGCTTTCACCTGTGCGGGTTCGTGCACATCGGTTATCACGGGCAGGCCGAATTCCTTCTTCACCTTCTCGAGGACGGCAAGCGCCTTCTTCGCCCCTATTCCCCGGAAGGAATCCACCGAGGTGCGGTTGGCCTTGTCGTACGAAGCCTTGAAGACATAGGGCAGTCCCAGTTCCTCGCAGGTCTTCTTCATCCGCTCGGCCACCTGCATGCACAGCTTCTCAGACTCCACTACACAGGGGCCGGAGATGACCGTCATCTTGTCGCCACCGATGGCCAAGTCGCCTATCTTCACGGTATTCATTATCGTCTCCTTCCTTTAGGGATGTCGCTCGTCGCTGGTCGCTCGTGCGTCTATTCATGAAGCGAGCAACTAGCAACGAGCAACCCCTCGACAGGCTCGGGGCAATACTGGCCCTGAGCGCAGTCGAAGGGCTAGCAACTGCCCTGATTATTCAGTATCGCCTCGACTCGCGAAATATCCGCTTCCACATCCACGCTCTGCGTCCTGCCCTCTACCACCGCAACGCTTATGCGCATCCCGTTCTCGAGCGCACGCAACTGCTCCAGCTTCTCCGCCTTCTCCAGGCGCCCAATAGGCAGGCGGGAGAACTCAAGCAGGAAGTCACGCCGATAGACGTAGATCCCCAGGTGGCGGTGGAAAGGCATCTGTTCCCCGTCGGCGCGCCTGAAGGGGATGATCGAGCGCGAGAAGTAAAGCGCCTCACCCTTCAGGCCCAGCGCCACCTTGACCAGGTTCGAGTCCGCCACGTCCTCGCCCTCCTCCATGGCGATGGCGGCGGTTCCCATCTCCGCGTCCGTGGCCTCGAAGGCGGCGAGAATCTCGTCCAGCATGCCACCCGTGACCAGGGGCTCGTCCCCCTGCATATTGAGCACCACCTCGTGCTCTACTCCAGCCGCCACCTCCGCGACACGGTCCGTTCCCGATTCGTGCTGCAGGGACGTCATCCGCGCCGTGCCGCCAAATGAAGACACGAAATCGGCGATGCGCTTGTCATCGGTGGCGACCACGACGTCCGCCACGCGTTTCGCCGCTAGGCAGTTGTCGTAGATCCGCTTCACCATCTCCACGCCAGCGATCTTGGCCAGCGGCTTGCCGGGGAAGCGGCTGGAATTATAACGGGCGGGAATAACAGCGAGGACTTTCATTCCTTAATCTACCCCTAATTGATAGAAGAATAGAATCTCTTTCTTATCCACAGATTGCGCAGATTACACAGATTCCTTTTTTGCCGCTTCAATCACAATTAATCCAAAATCTAATTCCACAGATCAATGCAGATTCTCTCGTTCCAGCTCCCAAACGGGGTGCACTTTAAGACCCGGTTCGTTTTCACAACACAAGGAGGCCATTCCGATCTTTCCAGGTCAACGTTACCCCAGAAGATCAATCTGTGAAATCGGTGGAATCTGTGGATCAAGCCGTTATGTCTTGTCCTTGAAGCGCTTGACGATAGTCTCTACCAGGCCCATACTTGAATGGCCCTCGAGCAGGGGTATGTTTACCGCCTCGCCCCCCTTCCCTTTCACCAATCCTTGTCCGGCGATCGTGGCGTCAGGGTAGTTCGAACCGCTGACCAGCACATTCGGAGAGAGGCAAGATATGATCTCGACCGGGTTCTCATCATCATAGATAGTCACGAAATCGACGCACTCCAGGGCCGAGAGCATACAAGCCCTGTCAGATTCGGGAATGAGCGGCCGACCTTCCCCCTTGGTCCTCTTCAGCCCCCCGTCACTCATAAGGCCGACCACGAGAACGTCACCCTGGGCCTTGGCCTCCTGCAGCAGGTGAATATGCCCGGCGTGTATCAGGTCAAAGCCGCCGTAAGTGAAGACGACCTTGAGACCGTCCTTCTGCAGCTTTTCCACCACGCGTTTCAGCTTCTCGATCGGCCTGACTTTATCTTTGCTCATTTCTCGTCGGCGCTAAGTTATCGGGCTCAAAGGGCCCAAGGGTATAAGGGCTTAGGAATATACGACCAGAGGTAGGCCCTCAGGCCTTTAAGCCCCTCTATAATCAATTGTCGGAAGAAAGCCTATCTTCTAACAAATAAATCGCTATTCTCGCCGCGCCGCCGCCTTCGCACGTGCGAAACTCTCGTTCGCCGAGCACAGGGCCGGCATCCTACTTCTCCAAAGCAGCCGCTGCCGACCGCAATTCCGCAACGCTGAGCATCGCCGCTCCCAACTTGCCGACAGCCACGCCTCCCGCCAGGTTTGCCAGCCGTGCCGCCAAGGAAAGATCAGCGCCGCTCGCCAGGGCCAGGGCCATCATCGCCACCACGGCGTCTCCCGCGCCGGTAACGTCGAATACCTCCCGCGCCGTCGTGGCCAGGTGCTGCGTCTTCTTCCCCGCCTGGAAAAGCGCCATGCCGTCCTCGCCGCGCGTTATCACCACGCCCTGCGCCGAGAGCATCTTCACCAGCTTAGCCCCGGCCTTCTCGAGGGATTTCCCGTCAGGCAACGCCATGCCCGCCATCGCCGACGCCTCGGCTTGGTTAGGGGTCGCCAGCGTAACGCCACAGAAGTTGCGCCAGTTCGCCGGCTTGAAATCAGCCAACACAGGGCGCCCGGCTCGCCGCCAGCGCCGCACCAGGCCTGTCACGGCCTTGTCGCCAAACAACCCCTTGTCGTAATCCGAAAGCACCAGGGCATCAGCATTGTCCGCCGCGTCCGCCGCCTGCCCCAGGACGGCCTTCACCAGCGAGGCCTTGAAGGGAGCGTCCTCCTCGCGGTCGACGCGCAACATCTGTTGTCTTTGCCCGACCAGCCGCGTCTTGAGAGTGGTCGGACGCCCATCGGCAGCCATCACTCCTCCCATATCGATCCCCTGCTCGCGTCCCAGGCGCAGTATCTCTTCGCCCTCCCGGTCGTCACCGACCACGCCGGCCAGGTCTACCTCCGCGCCAAGCCCCTTGATAAGCGAGGCGACGTATGCGGCCCCGCCCAGCCTTCGCTCACGCCTACGCTCGCGCAGGATCGGGATCGGCGCCTCCGGGCTTATCCGATTCACGTCGCCGCTCAAGTACTGGTCAAGGATGATATCGCCGACCACGACCAGTTTCCGTCCCTTGAACCGCTCGATAGTTTTGATTATCTCGGCATCCATTCTTCCCTTAATCCACGAAGAGCACGAAGCTCACAAAGCAACACCAAACTCCTTCTTTTTCCTTTTTCCCTTTTCCTTTTTCCTTAGCGCTCCTTCGTGTTCTTCGTGGCCTCAATCAGCAAACACCGCTTCTACCAATTCAAACTTCAGGCTGCCAACCACCGCGAGGCGGCCTTTCACCTTCACCGGCGCGTGGCGGTGGTCATCAGTGACCCAGACCAGCACCTTGCCCCGCGTGTCAAACATCCCCTCGTGCTTGATGAAGGGCTCGACCACGATACAGTCGAACTCCCCCGCCTTGACCTTTATCCTTTCCTTGCGATGGACCTTGACCAGCAACTCGTAATTCTTGGCGCCGGAGTTCACCCAGAACTTCACGTCATGCCCTACCTCCAGGTCCAACGCCCGGAAATAGAAGAAGCAGGAGATCATACCCTTGGCGCGCGGCGGGATGACATTGCTCTTCACTTCCTCCCACCAGACCAGGTGGTTTACCTGGTCATAGATGCGCGTCTCGTCGATATGATAGGTTAACTCGTTGAGCTGCTTCCTGAATTTCCAGGGAAACAGCCCGTGGAAGTCTACCCATGCCTCTATCACGTCTTTCACGGGATAGAGAAAGCGCAGCGCGTACGCGGTGCGGGCCTTGCCGACGAGGTGATAGCAGTAATGCTCGTCGACGTATTCCATCCCCGCCACCTGCCAGCTGGCCTTGCCCAGCACCATGCCCATGAAGGAGATGTTGAAGACCAGTTTCTCGCCGGGCGCGAAAGGCCTGCCCAGCACCGGGGTCGGCTCTTTCAGCAAATGGGCGTACTCGTAGGGCGTTGGGCTTGGCGTCGGCGTCGAACTCCGCCGCTTCTTGCCAATTCTAGCAGTTTTCTTACCGTTTTTCAATGGCGCCGGCGAGGGGGTTGCCGTGACACTGGCAATAAGCGGCGCGGCGGTGGTTTCGAGCATGGCCAGGTACTCCTCGTCGCCGACCTCTTTCTGCTCGACACCCGCTGAACGCGAAAAGAAAGTACAGCAACACCCCGCCAACAGCAGGCACAGCCCCGCCGCGATAACTGCAGTCCCGAGTCCCGAGTCGCGCCTGCCCGCCATAGCCTTGGCGACGGCGGGAGTCCCGAGTCCCGTTATCTTCTTCACCTTTCCAACTCCTTCCTACACGCCTCAAACACCACTTCCGGGCTCAGCTTCTCCATGCAGGGATGGTGCTCGCAATCCCTCGGCTTGCATTCGCCGCACTCCGGCAGGCGAGGCAGCAGCACCGTCGCATTCGCGCTGTACGGCCCCCAGCGGCGCGGCGTGCAGTCACGTATGGGACAGAATATCGAGACGAGACGCGGCTGCAGACAAGCGGCCAGGTGCATCGGCCCCGTGCTGGCACTGACGAAAAGCCGCGCCTTATCCATCACCGCCGCGTATTGCCTTAGACTGAGCTGTGCCGCTATTAGCGGCGCCGCAGCACCCGCGCCGCGCTCGATCGCCGCGAGCAGTTTCTTCTCCCTCGGCCCGCCGGCCAGAACGACCCTCACCTGCCTCAGGGCGGACAGTTTCTTCACCAGAGCAGCGTAATGCGCCGCCGGCCAGAGCAGGGCCGAACCGAAACCACCGGGATGCAGGATCACGGCCTTTGCGCCGCTTTTCACCCCCTTTTTCGCAAGGTACTCCCCGCCCCATTTCTTCTCCGCCTCGCTGAGATGGAACGCCGGCGCCAATTTCGCTTCCCCACGCCTGATTCCCAGTGGAGCCAACAGGTCGACATTGTATTCCAGCTCGTGCTTGTCCATGCGCGCGCGGCGCACGGCGACGCGTGCGTTGAAAAGAAAGGAATACCAGCGCCGCGAGGTGCCGATGCGCCGCTTCACCCCCGCCAACAGCAGTAGAAGGGCTATGGCAGGGCGGGGGTAGAGCACGACCGCCGTATCGAAACGCTGCCGCCGCAAGCCGGCGAGTTGTCGCAGGAAGCCGCCGCGGCGATAGATGATCACCTCGTCCAGGTTCGGGTTGCCTGCCAACAGCTCGGCCGTGTAAGGCTGAACCATCATCGCCAGGTGGGCGCGCGGGAAACGCTTGCGAATAAGGGGCAACACCGCCGTGGAAAGCAGCAGGTCGCCCATGTTGTCGGTCCTTACCACTAGTATTCGATTTGGCATTGAGACACCAGACACCAGACCCCGCATCTCCTGGCACGCATAACCAGCCAGGTCTTGGGTCCTGGGTCTACTTGTTGAGTTGCTTCTCTATCCACCCCGCCGCTGCCACCAGGTCCGCGGCGGTGAAATCAACCTTCAACTCCCCGGCCTCCACCCGTTTGCTCACTTCGCCACCATAACCCGTGCTGACGAGTATCGCCGCGGCGCCGATATTATGCCCCAGGCCGATGTCGGTCTCCCTGTCACCGATTACGAATTCCCGCGCGGCAGCAAGCTTGAGCTCGCGCCTCGCCTTCTCGACCATGCCCGGCTTCGGCTTGCGGCAATTGCAGTCGATATCGTATTCTTTCACCTCACCGCCGTGATAGTGGGGGCAGTAGTAGAGCCCGTCCCATGCCACCCCCTCATCCCCCAGCACTTGGCAGAGGCGCGCGTTGACCTGCTCCAGGTCTTTCTCGCTGTAATAGCCGCGCCCGATGCCGGACTGGTTGGTGACCACCACCAGGGCGCCGCCCATCTCTGCTATGCGGCGCAGGCCGGCCGCCGCGCCCGGCAGAAGCACGACCTGTTCCGGCCGCGAGATGTAATCGCCTTCCTCGCAAATGGTGCCGTCGCGGTCAATGT
>CBDVCL010000132.1:0-6464 GCA_965372475.1 uncultured bacterium
GGCCTAAGCTCCAGTTTCTGGCTTCGGAAGGAGTACTCGTTGGATACGCGGTGGCATGACCCCAGGCTTGAGACCCGGTTGAGATAGGCATAGCTCGTGCGCACGTCATCGTATTGGAATCCCGCGCCGCCCGAGTACTTTTCCTTTGAGCTTATGAAGTCCACCATTCCGGCCCGCAAGGCGAAATGATGCCTGAAGAACCAGCGCTCGATACCCAGGCGGAAGGAATAATGGCGCCCGGAAAGTAGCCGCTGGCGGCGGTAGTTCGCCTCTACGGCGAGCGAACTGTCGCCCGGGAAATGATAACATACACCGGCGCGCGCCACGCTCTTCAGGGCTTCCTCCGTCGCCAGCTGTCGCCAGTGGGCGCGCGCGCCAAGATTCATGATGCTGGCGCCGAAGTCAAAGCCGTGCCCGGGCCGGGAAAGCTTAAGCCGGTAGAGAGTGCCGAGGTCAAAACCCCAGCCGCGCGCCAGGGAACGGTCACCCGCGAACTCGTAGCTGCCACGGAAATGCTTGAAGTTGAAGCCGCCGCAAAGCCCCCGCACTATGGGGAAGGCATAGCCGAGGAAGTATATGTTCTCGCGGCTCTTCCCCTTCATTTCCAGGTAACTGCTGGCCAGGGTCAAAGTCTCCGCCCCCGTAGGAATAGAGACCACGGGATAGAAGGTCCGCTCCCGCGTGGCATAATTCTGCATTATGCTCTCGTGGGCCATGGCCGCGGAGAAACGAGCCATGCTTATCGGCAGGGCCGGGTTCCAGTAATACCCATAGGGGTCCCCCGTCAGGGCCACACCCGCGCCGCCCATGGCCATGGCGCGCACACCGATGCCCAGGGTGCCTTCCGTCTCAAAGGCCGCGCGCACAAATGTAGCGCACAGCAACAACAGACCTATCAGCGTGGCACCTTTGCGCGCGGCGCGGGATTCGGGGGTCGGGAGTCGGAAGTCGGAGCCATGTTCTGACGCATGTCTGCCGAAGTCAATTCCGAATTCCGAATTCCGAGTTCCGCAATACTTGTTGTCTTGTTTCACGTCCATCACTCCGGGCTGAGTAGATATTCCTCGCTTACCGAAACCACTATCTCGATGCGCCTGTTCTTCTGCCGCCCTTCAGGCGTGTCGTTGGTGGTGGTAGGGCGGGCATCGCCGTAGCCGATCGCCTTCAAGCGTCCGGCGCGCACGCCTTCGTTGTAAATCAGGTACTGCGTCACCGCCTCGGCGCGCGCCGTCGACAGCGCTTGCTTGCTCTTGAATTTCGAGCCGGCCTCCAGGGGCGAGTTATCGGTGTGGCCCTCTATCGTCACCATTATCTCCGGGTATTCGCGCAGGATGTCCGCGACGCGGTTCAAGGTGAGGTAGGCGTTGTCCTTCAGCTTGGCCGAGCCGGGGCTAAAAACAGGGGAAGTGCAGGTAAGGGCGAGGATCAAGCCCCGCTTCTCCAGGTAAGCCGATACGGGGAGAAGTTTCCGCTTCAGCTTGCGCACCTGGAAGGGGATGCGCTGGGTCTCCGATTCGTTGCCCAGCTCGTCCGTCGCCTTGAAGGCGAAATAGAAGCGCCCCGAATCGGGAAGCATCTTCTTCTTGAAGTTCACGCCGTCCCAAGCGATCTCCTCCGGAGGCGCCCCGTCCGTGCCGCTCCAGTAATGGAACAGCTTTCCCTTGCGGTCGAGAACATAGAGCGCCCATTGCTTGATGCCATGCGGGTCGCCCGCGAACACGTCCCAGACGGCCTTCTTTTCCAGCTTCCCCCCCTCGTCCTTCACCAGCATCGCCCGGCTGATGTGCACGTAGATATCAGGGCCCGTATTGTCGCGCACCGCCGAGCGCAGGGGCGATTCCATCCATCGCCGGTCATCCGCCCTGAAGACACGCGCGCGGAAGCTGTATTTGCCGTCCTCGAGCTCAACGTCCTTGCCGTCGGGTTTGCCGTCCCAGATCAACTCCTCGGGCGGGTTGCGCGCGCCGCTCAAGGTCCTCACCACGGTGCCGCCCGCGTCGATCACCAGCACCTCCCATCGCTCGGCCGGGACATTGTAGCACACGGGCTCGAGCACTACCTCGTCCCTGAATATCTCTGGCGAGACCTTGATGTCCAGGCGCACCTCGCCAAAAGAATAGCTCATCCCCACCAGGTGTTGCCCGGCAAGGTGTACCCTCTCGGTACGGTAAGCGTAGCTCACCTCGGCGCCGCCCACGCGAGCCGAGAGGCCGAGTGTATAGCGGCCATACCTCCTGCCGAGGAATTGGTATCCCAGCCGCAGGGCGGCGCGACCCGCAAACAGGTTTCTCTCCCCGCCAAGCGACATGCCGATACGATCCTTGCCGCTAAGCGTCTCATCCGCGAGATAACTGAGATCAAGCCCGAGGCAGGTAAGGTCATTTGTCCGCACCATCGTGGCGAGATGGATATCGCGCGGCAATTGCCGCTCCACGAGCTCCGTACGCTCCCTCAGCTTGCTGTAGAGGTCATGCACTACCAGGCCGGCGGAAAGCTGGCGAATAAGGCGCCTGAAATTCCGCCTGTAGTAAAGGCTCGCCTCCATCGAGTATCCCGTTTCCACCGCCATCACGTAGTCGTACCTCAAGGCGCTGATGCTGAAGCCGCCGTCGATCCCCCAGCGAACGGGCACGGCGATGCCCCCCGTCCACCGGCCGGAAGGCAAGCGGCCGTCCTTGCCCCAGCGCTTCACGCCCATACCGAAGGAACATTCTTTCAGGGGCACCACCGCCCCAAGATTAAAGTCCCGGCCGCGGTAATCCTCGCGCACGCCGAAGCAGTAACCAAGCTGGGGTTTGAGGCGGTTAAGCATCGCCGCGGGGTTCCAGAACACGGCAAACTCGTCATCCGCCCAGGCGCTGTAGGCGCCTCCCAGCGCCGCGCCTTTGGCTCCCGGCAGCTCCGCGCTGTCTAGCAGCATGCACTGCGCCAGAAGCAATCCTGCCACCGCCCCGAATATGATCCCCGGTGCTTTCATTTTCCCTGCCTACCCTCCTTCGCTAAAGCTATGGAGGGCATGCTGTATACTGCCTGCCCTACGTAGCCCCGCCGCCTGTCTGCCGACAGGCAGACGAAGGGGGGCGAAGTAGGGACTACTGTCTACTTGAGTATCACCATCTTCAGCATCCTACGATACGGCTTCGGGTTCTCCTCCGCAGTGGCTTCTACCAGGACTATCTAGACTCCCCCCGCCAGCTCCGCCATGTCCAGATCGAGGAACTCCCTGCTCGAGTCGCGGTTCTCGGCCGAACGCACCAGCTCGCCCGCGATATCATAGACCCTCGCCCCTGACCATCGTACCCGCAAGTACCACATTGTATCTCAAACGCAGTACGGTGTCATCCGCGTTCAAGCGCTTGCCGCGATACAGTCCTGTGTCAGCAGCGGCAATCAAGCAATGTCTTTCGGCCACCGTGTCCCATATCGGCGGCTTGATCTCCCATATCATCCTCTCATCTGAAACGAGCTTGAAGAAACAGTCCTCAAATCGGCCGTGCAGCGCCATGGGCGTATCGGCATTCGCCACGAATATACTAGTATCGGCCGGCACTGCGGCATTGATGCTCGTGAGTGGCACGGTCGCCTGATAGAGGGTGTAGGTGGTATAGACCGCTGCTTCGCTTTTTGCTGGAAGAAGAAGAAAGACCGCTGCGAGTATAGGAAGAAGGCGATCCGGTCTTGGACCCATAGTGCTTACTTTACGATCACCATCCGCAAGACGCGCCGGAAAACATCGGCATGGCCTGCCGCGCTTGCCTCGATGAATACGATATACATGCCCCCCGCCAGATCTTTAACGTCTATCTCCATATACTCGATCTTCGAATCTCGATTCTCGATGCTCATCACCAGTTCCCCCGCGATGGTAAAGAACTTCGCCCTCACCACCGCCCCCGCCAGCATCACCTCGTAGTTCAGCCGCACCGTCGTGTCCCCGTTCTTTACCAGCTTCGGGTTGGGCCAGACGACCGCGTTCTCTATCGCTCCACCCGCGCCCCGTACTACCGTCACCTCCGCCACCTGCACCTCCCGGCCCCCGCCTATGTCCTGCTTCTCGACGATCACGCGGTAGACGCCGTTTTGTACTATCTGCCCGTCCTCGTTCCGTCCGTCCCAGTAGAGACCGCCGCCTCCCGCCGCGGCCATGCTCAAGGCACATCCGCCAGACTTGATGTACGCCTTCTCGCTGCTGCCGCTGCCCGGCTTTATCAGGCACGGCTCCGCCCTTATCGCTCCCAGGGACCCCGCTCCGTACGACCCGGGAATGCTCTTTACCAGCCGCCCCCTATCATCCCGCACCGTCACCTTGAAATCGCCCGCCACCTTCATCACCACCAGCGTGCCGATCTCCTCCATCCACTCGCCCTCGTAATCGACACAGCGCACCACCACCTGATAGGCGCCGTTCGGGATCATGTTACCCTCGTCGTCGAGCATGCCGTCCCAGGAGATGGTCCACTGACCGAAATGCAATTCGCGGAACACGCCGCCGCCGATGTCGAAAACCACCTCGTCTTCTTCCAGTTTCATGCCCTCGGGCAACTGCCCCGCGCTGATGCCGCTGAATATCTTCACCACCTCGCCCGCCTCGTTGACTATCTCCAGTTGGAAGGAGTAGAACGGCGTCTGCGTAGGCGTCGCCGTGGGCGTGACGGTGGAAGTAGGCGTCCAGGTACTGGTGGGGCTCCAGGTAGGGGTAGCCGTGCTGGTGGGCGACCAGGTCGAGGTAGCGGTGCGCGTAATCAGATATACCGGCGGCGCCTCATCCCACGCGGGCGGTACCTCCGCACAGGAGATATAGGCGTCATTATTGACCACGTAATCACCGAAATCCGTTACCTCCAGGAACATGGTAATCGTGGCGCTGTTGTCCACCGCCAGGTTGCCGATGTCCCAGACCATGGGCGGCCCTGCTTCACCGTAACCGGGATCGCTAGAGCGGTAGGTGATCTCGCCCGGCAAGGTGTCGCTGACCAGCACGTTGGACAGCCCGATCTTTTCGTTGATATCGTCGCCGATGCCGCTGAGGATAGCATCCCAGTCGGCAGCAACCGTGGTGATCTGCGCCCAATCACCCCCCGTCTGCTGGGCGACGCCCCAGCTATCCCAGTAGTGGCCGGTATCACACGTTCCGTCCATGCCGCTGTCCACTATCGCGTAGACCATCACCTCGTCCGCGGTCATCATGTTGATCGTATCCACCGTATGGGCGTACGCCGGGTTATCACATTCGCCGGCTGTCTTCAGTATTTGGTCACCCTCGTCTGTCAAGAGGATGAATATCTTATACGCTTCCGCGCGGAAGGTGTAATGCTGAAGCGTGTCCTGAAGCGAATAGAGCCCGGACTCGAAATTTCCGCCGGGGGGTGCGCCCACCTGTGTGACCATGTAACCGAAGGTGCCCTGGTCAGCAGTCCAATCGCCATTACCATTGCAGGAGAGCTGCGTCACGCCGCTCGTGCTCAAGGGATGCGAATCACATGCACTGTTGACCGTACCCATGTGCACGACCCCCAGCTTGACATCGACCGTGGGCAGCATTCCCAGGAAAGCGCCGGCATTGATACTTACAGCGTCTTGGTAAACGCCCATGCTTCCGGAACCGTCAATTACCCAGACGATATCAGCATAGACGTCCTCGCTCTGGTTTTCGTAAACGATGATGTAAGTCAAGGTGTCGCCTATACAGGCGAAGCTCCTATCAATGCTCTTGTTTATGAGCAGGTCCGCGTGCGCCAAGCAGGCCACAAGTAACCAGCCGATGACCAGAGATATACCTTTCCGCCGAGATGCCACAGGCAAATCCTCATCACTTACAAATAAACTTACCCTTCTATATCATTAATACCACAGAATGCCCCCGATAGCAAGTGCGCCAAGAAAGAAGCCCCCCTCGGCCTGTCTAGCGACAGGCACACGAGGGGGGCTTCTTGCCCTTCGCTCTCTCAGGGCGAGAAGGGCCCTGAGGGCAACCGAAGGGCTAGCGACAAGCAACTGCTCACAGTCTACATTTCCTTGCGGTCGACCAGCTTCACCAGGTCGTCGATCATCTCAGGCAAAGCGTCCTCTCCTTTGCCGCGTATCTTCGTCGCCAGCTCAGCCAATCCCGTCTCCACATCGATGAAGCGAAGGTTTATGGTCAGCGTCGATCCCAGCTTGGTCACAGAACCCAGCACCACGTACTTCGTCGCCATCAGTTTACCGATCTGCACCGCTTGGCTCGGGTCGGTAATACCCGCCATCTGCAATTTCTGCTGTTCCATCACCTTCTTGAGGAAGGCGCGCTCGAGCACGTAGAACTTCTGCAGCTCTATCATCCCCGTGCGCAGGTTCTCGGACACCGCCTCGCCCAGGCCCTTGTCCAGCCCGCCAAACGCCTCGAAGTCGGTCACGGCAATACGGGCTTTCAGCTTAGGCTTGCCGGCCGCAGCGGCCTTGGCTTTCTTCAACTCAGCCCTGCGCTG
>CBDVCL010000133.1:0-6435 GCA_965372475.1 uncultured bacterium
ATCCCCAGGCTGAAATCACCCTTACTGGTCTCCAGGGCGATGGCCGTGGTGATGGTGCGGCTGTAGGCCTTGATGTTTCCTCCCAGCATCATTGCCGAGCCAACCTCGGCTATCACCCGGCCGAAACCGGCGATGATTGCCGCCACGAGGGCGTACTTCGCTTCCACAACTACCTTCAGGGCGCTTTGCAGGCGGCTGGCTCCCAGGCTTAGGGCAGTGACCCTTGCCCTGGGGTCGACGCTCCCGGTGGCCGCGAGGGCGAAGGCGGCGATGATAGGTGTGGCGAGGATGACGTCGCCAATGATAATCGCCGTCGGCGTATAGAGAAGTCCCAGCGTTCCCAACGGGCCGCGCCGGCAGATGAGAGAATAGACAGTCAGGCCGATCACGACAGTGGGCAGGGCGAGCAGGGTATTCAGCAGGGCTACCACGGCGCCTTTCCCGCGGAAATCATTTAGCGCGACAGCTACCCCTATCGGTACGCCGATGATGGTAGCGAATATTGTGGCGATGACCGACACCTTGAGGGAGAAAAGGATTATGTGTACGAGCTCCCTGTCGTATGACGCGAGCAGTTCCGCAGCCTTCTTTATTCCTTCGATCAGGTAATTCATCGTTTCACCGCGTCTGGGCAAAAAAGCGCTTCGCCGTTTATTCTGTAGTCCCTGATGATCTTCTGTCCCTGGGCAGAGGTCATCCAGCCGATCAGCGCCATGGCATACGTATGCTTCACGTGAGGGTGCTTGGCCGGATTGACGGCGATGATGCTGTAGGGATTGACAAGACTTGCGTCCCCCTCGCAGATAATGACCAGTCCGATCTTCTTCCTGTAGGCGATATAAGTACCGCGGTCAACGAAGACGTAGGCGCGTTTTTCATCGGCCACCAGGAGCGTCGCTCCCATTCCCTGGCCAGTCTCGATGTACCACTTGCCTTCGGGGGAAAGTTCGGCCTCTTGCCAGAGCGACAATTCTTTCTTGTGCGTGCCGGAACCATCGCCGCGGGAGACGAAGGGGGTCCTTGTTTCGAAGACCTCTTGCAGTGCAGCGAGGATGTTGCGGCTCGCCTTGATGCGCGCGGGGTCCCGGCTTGCTCCCAGGAGCACGAAATCGTTGTGCATCACCCGTCTCCTGTTGATCCCGTCCCCTGAATCGAGGAAAGCGTCCTCTGCCTTGGGGGAGTGCACGAGGACCACGTCTACATCACCGTTCGCGGCCAGGGCCAGGGCTTTGCCCGTTCCCACGGCGATCACGTCTATCTTGACGTTGAATTTCTTCTCGAAGGGAGGGAGCAATACGTCAAGAAGGCCGGAGTTGTCGGCGGAGGTGGTGGTCGACAGCCTGATCCGCTCGCCAGCCGGCACCGGGGACACCGCCGTCAGGAACAAGACGAGGAATGCAATCGCTTTGCCACGGCGAATGGTCATGATCTCCCACTCCTTCTCTTGCGTCCGCTCATCTCGATGCGTATTCTGCCTTTTCCCGCCGTTCCCTGCAGGCTGTCCAGCATTCCCAGGACGACTTTCCTCATTATCTGGGCGGGGAAGCGGCTCAGGGGGATGTCCTTACCGCCTATGGAAAGAGTCGTGCCAGTGTCCGAGTAATGACAGTCGTCGCCCTTTGCTTTCCCTTTCAGTATATCCAGGGCCAGGCGCCTGCATCCTGGCTTGCCGCACCTGCCGCAGTCCAAGCCGGGGAGCTTGAAAGCTTTCCTTTCGATGGTCGCGGCAAGCTTCTTTATATGTCCCTGCGAAATGGGTTGCGTCCCTTCCAGCACGGCTATCTCCAGGCCGCGGCACAGCTTGCGCTTGTCCGCTGTCGTTCTTGCGCAGACGATCCTCGGCATCATCTTGTTGCTTTTGAAGCCCTCCAGAAGGATATAGTCCGCTTCCAGGCTATTCAGCAGGTCGTCCAGGTCGCGTGTCTTCCCGGCGTAAACAAGGGATTCCTTGCCGGAGAAGAGGCTGTAGCCATTAGCCGCGGAGCGGAAGCCGCTGTCTTTTTCCGATATGCTGATGCGGTCGATGCAGTGCTTGACTATCTCTACGCTGTGGCCGCGGCGCCTTAACGCCCGTGCCAGGCCCTGTATCAGCCGGGATTTGCCGCTGTTCCTGAAGCCGACAATGTTGACTGCTTTCATCTCAGCATCTTCCCTAAAAAGAAAACGGCTTTCCCGTGTTGAGAGGAAAGCCGGCATAGCGGCCTCATCT
The DNA here is from genome assembly GCA_965372475.1 of uncultured bacterium. Classification (GTDB taxonomy): domain Bacteria; phylum Oederibacteriota; class JAUXIB01; order JAUXIB01; family JAUXIB01; genus CBDVCL01. The sequence goes on from CBDVCL010000133.1 coordinate 2,210, forward strand.
CCTTTTCAAACACGGGAGGCATAGCCGTTTCCAGCCATACCCTATCGGTCCTGGGCCATGGGCTCGCCTTTAGGGCCGCAGAACTCGGAGACGCATTGAGAAAGGAAATATAGCCGAACGAGGCAAAGATGTCAAGTGCTTTTTCTTTGCTCGGGCACCACTTGGCACGCCCAATTCGCGCTGGGGCGGATTGCCCCAAGAGAGAGGGAGATATTCAGAAGCGGGATTGACTAGGGGTGGAGGGGAATATATAATTGACGTGATAATCTTTGGGGGATCTGGCGGGGAAACGAATAATCTCAAGGAGGGAATAATGCCACTGACCAGACGGGAATTCTTGAAGCTTCTGGGCGGAACGTCGGCGGTCGTGGGGGCGTCCAGCCTCTGGATCCCCGAGGTGCTTGCCGCCGTGAAGGCCAAAGCCGGTAACCTGCCGGTGATCTGGCTCCAGGGCCAGTCCTGCGCGGGTTGTTCTGTCTCTCTGCTTAACACCGTCAAACCGGATATCGCCTCGCTGATAACCGAGACGATCAGCCTCGAGTTCCACCCGAACGTGATGGCCACGGCGGGTGAACAGGCATTGAAGATCATGTCTGACGCCGCGGCGAATAAGAAGGGCAAGTTCGTTCTCGTGGTCGAAGGCTCGATCCCCGTCGCCAAGAAGGGAGCCTACTCTACCATGGGGCACAAGAAGGGCGGCGACAAGACCGCGCTGGACTGGGTCAAGGAGCTGGGCAACTCGGCCATGGCCATCCTCAGCGTCGGCACCTGTTCCGCTTTCGGCGGCATCCCCGCCGGCAAGGGGAACGTTACCAAGGCCAAGGCGGTCAGCGAGATCCTGCCCGAGGCGACGATCATCAATATCCCCGGCTGTCCCTCGCACCCCGATTGGATCGTCGGCACCATTGCCCACACCCTACTCTACGGCATTCCGAAGCTCGACGAGAAGAAGCGGCCGACGATGTTCTTCGCCAAGGTAGTGCACGAGCAGTGTGAGCGGCGCGCTGACTTCGAAGATGGCAAGTTCGCCGCCGGCTTCGGCGAGGACGGATGCCTGCTCGAGCTGGGCTGCAAGGGCCCCGACGCGTATTGTGATTCTCCCGTGAGGAAATGGAACAACAAGGTCAACTGGTGCGTAGAGGCGGGCAGTCCCTGCATCGGTTGCTGCAGCCCGGACTACCCGGACCACGGCGGCGACGGCCTATACGGCAAGTTGCCTTTGGACAAGGTAAAGGAAATCCCCTGGGATGCCGTGGCCAAGGCCAAGGCCCTGGGAAAAGGAACCCTGGTAAAGGGCTGAGAGGAGGAGGTGAGATAAATGGCGAAAGTAAAGTTCACAGTTGACCCCATCACCCGCATCGAGGGTCACCTGAAGATAGAGTGCGAGGTGGACCAGGGCAAGATCAGCAAGGCCACCAGCCACGGCGAGATGTTCCGCGGTTTCGAGATGATCCTCAAGGGGCGGCATCCCGTGGACGCGCAGCAGATCACGCAGCGCATCTGCGGTGTCTGCCCCCAGGGCCACGCCCAGGCTTCCACGCTGAACCTGGACAACGCCCTTGGCGTCACGCCACCCACTAACGGGAGGCTGATGCGCAACCTGATGCTCGGCGCCAACTTCATCCAGTCCCACCTGCTTCATTTCTACCACCTCGCGGCGCTGGACTACGTGGACATAACGGGTATCCTGGAATACAAGGGAAAGGTGAAGCGCCTGCAGAACATCCGCGATTGGGCCAAGGCCGAGGTCGCAAGCGGACGCGCCAGCGCGGTGGCGCCGTTCCTGCCGCGTTACGAGGGGGTCTATCTCTCCTCCAAGGACAAGGCTGCCAACCTGGGCGCCATCGCCCATTACGTGCAGGCGCTGGACATGAGGCGCAAGGCGCACGAGATGCTCACCATCTTCGGCGGCAAGATGCCGCACCAGATGGCCATCGTTCCCGGCGGCGTCACGGAGAAGCCCACTGCGGCCAAGATCAAGGCTTACCAGAAGCTGATCAGGGAGTTGCAGGCTTTCATTGACAACGTCTACATTCCGGACGTGCTCGCGGTGGCGGGAGCCTACAAGGAGTATTTCGGTATCGGCGTCGGCTGCAAGAACATGCTCGCCTACGGTTGCCTGGAGAAGGAGAACGCGGGCAAGAAAAAGTGCCTGCCCGCGGGTGTCTACATCAATGGCAAGCTGGGCAAGTTCTCGTCCGCGAAGATCGCCGAGTATGTCAAGCGTTCCAAGTTTTCCTCCGCGAGCGGCCTGCACCCCTCCACGGGAGAGACGGTGCCCAAGGCGGGCAAGAAAGGCGCTTACAGCTGGCTCAAGGCGCCTCGCTACGATGGTAACGTAATGGAGGTTGGCCCCCTGGCGCGCATGATCGTGAACTACGTGGACGGCTCTAACAAGCAGGCAAAACAGTTGGTCGCCAACACGCTGAAAACGCTGGGCGCCGATGTGCCGGCCCTCTTCTCCGTGCTCGGGCGCCACGCCGCGCGCGCCTTGGAGTGCAAGGTCGTCGCTGACAAGTGCGCCGAGATGGTCACCCAGCTCAAGCCGGGAAAGCCCGTGCACACCAAGTATAAGATCCCCGCTTCTTCCACGGGCATGGGCCTGACCGAGGCACCGCGTGGTGCCCTGGGCCACTGGATTAGCATCAAGGGGGGAAAGATTGATCGCTACCAGTGTGTGGTACCGACGACTTGGAATGCCGGCCCCGCGGACGACAAGGGACAGCAAGGACCCATCGAGCAGGCCCTCTTAGGGACACCGATCGCCGACCCTAAGAACCCCATCGAGGCGGTGCGGGTGGTCCGTTCCTTCGACCCCTGTATTGCCTGCGCGGTTCACATGGTGGAGCCGGACGGGCACTCGCTGGGCGAGTTCCGCGTCGTGTGATAATTTCGCTAGGCGAAATCATCACTTGCGATGTCTTTTTCTGGGTAGCGGGGGGGTCGTAACCCGCCCCTGCTACTTCTGGATTTCGCAGAGCGAAATCCAGAAGGCCCGGGCCAGCTTGCTGGCTCGGGCTTTCTTGTGCTAGAATATACGCGCCGATCATGACGAAGAAACGCAAGACGAAAGGAAAGAAGCGCATCGTGGTGATTGGGCTGGGCAACCTCCTGCTCTCGGACGAAGGATTCGGCGTGCACGTGTACCGCAGGCTGGCGGAAGAGGGCGGCTTGCCCGCTAACGTGGAGTTATTCGAAGCGGGCACGGCTTCGCTTGATGCCCTGCAAACGTTGGGACGGTTGGACAAGCTGGTGGTGGTGGACGCTGTCAAAGGTGGCGGCAAGCCGGGTGACATCTACCGGTTCAAGCCAGAGGATATCAGGTCGTCGAAGAAGATCAGCACTTCGTTGCACCAGCTGAGCTTCCTCGAGGCCCTGAAGATGGCATCTCATAGCGGCCGTGCTCCGAAAGATGTTATGATTATCGGTGTGGAGCCGAAAAGGCTATCCCCTGGCATGGAGTTGTCAGCCGAGATCGCCGCTAAAGTGCCGCGCGTGATAGAGCTGGTCAGGGAGCTGGTGGAAGCGTAGGGGCGACTGGTAGTCGCCCATCCGAAACGGAGAAACGGCGAACCGGCGACGGGGCGAAGCGAGGTTCCTGGTTGCGTACTGCGGATTGCGGATTTAGGCACGATTCCCGATTCCCGATTCCCGATTCCCGAGTCCCGAAATAATGCACGAATACCGCATAGCACAAGATATCATCGAAACGGTCATCGCCGAGGCGAAGAAGCATAAGGCCAAGAGGGTCACCGCTATCGAGCTCCTCGTTGGTGACTTCAACAACATCGTCGCCGATGCTTTGCTTTTCAACCTGGAGGCGCTGGCCAGAGGGACCATCGCCGAGGGAACGAAGGTGGAGATAAGGAGGGAAGCCGTGAGCGTCAAGTGCGCGGACTGTGAAAAAGAAGGTCCACCCACAAGTGCGCTGGTGCTTTCCTGTTCTCATTGCGGCGGCGGCAAGGTGGAGATCTGCGCTGGCAAGGCCCTGAACGTGGTCTCCATAGACGTGGAATAATGAAGAAGATCGAGATAAACAAGGATCTCCGTTCCGTTGACCAGGCGGCGGCGATGAGCAACCGCGAGCTCTTCATCAAGCACGGCGTGAAGGTGGTCAACATCATGAGCTCGCCCGGTTCGGGCAAGACCACCCTCCTGGAAAGGACAGCGGCGCATTTCCGGGGGAAGATCAAGTTGGCGGTGCTGGTCGGTGACATCTCCACCAA
>CBDVCL010000134.1:0-6406 GCA_965372475.1 uncultured bacterium
ACGTAGCCTGCCATCCAGGTCTCGTCTATCGCCAGATCGCCCCAGTCGGTGTTGTCCGCGACCCAGCCCAACGCCTGGCCTTGGATCACAGGCTCGATGTTCTGCACCGCGGAGCGGCAAAGCGTGCAGAACTGGTCGATATCGTTCGGCTGGGTGGTGTTCTTGCCGTCCCAGCCGACGTTGGTGAAGCGGTTGAGCTGGTAATTGTAACGGCTGATGTTGTTGCCGCCATGGCGGAAGACGTTGATGCCGATGTCCTCGAGCACAGCCACGGGGGGCAGCTGCATCCACTGCGACCAGCTCAGGCCGTAGATGTACGGGCTCACGGCGTAAAGCCCCGCGCCGTCCACGTCTATCGTCGCCGTAGCGGCATCTACGCGCCCCGCCAGGCAAGAAAGGCAGGCGCCGACAAGGACCGCTCTGTTTATCCGCTTAAGTATCATACAAGATATAACCTTTCCAACAACTCCTTCTACTAACATCTATATCACATCCCTATCCCTTTGTAAACCTTCCGTACGGAACCCGTATACCACGAATTGAGAAACGCTTGATTCTGCCGGCATAAGATGACGCGGCGGGGAGATGCAGGGCTCAGCGCGACATGCCCAGCGCCTTCTCCAGCTCGCGCGGCCCGGGCTGTAGGGGGAAGAGCCGCTTCGCTTCGGCCAGCTCCCGCTCCGCCTCCAACATGCGGCGGTGCTTGTAAAGAAAGACGATGTAGTTGCGCCGCACGGCAAAAATGTTGGGCGCGCTCTTCACGGCGAGGCGAAAGCACTCCTCCGCCTTTTCGCCCTCGCCCTTCATTTCATAATAGGCGCCGACGTTGGAGACGTCCTGTGGGAACCGGTACATGTAGTTGGGCGCTATCTCGTAGGCGCGGGCCAAGTCAACCAGGGCCTCGCGGTTCCTGCCCATCTGGCCGTGGGTCAGCCCGCGTTGGCGGTAGGCTTCCGCCTTGTAGGGCGAGTATTCCAGGCAGCGGCTTAACAGGCTTAGGGCCTCCTCGTTGCCGCCTTTCACCGCCTCAAGGAATGACAGGCTGTAGGCGGTCTTGAAATCGCTGCCCTTCATCGCCAGCGTGCGGCGCTGGTGTTTCACCGCCTGCTCGTAGTGCCACCGCGCGGCTCTGAGGTCGCCCTTGGCCGCCTCCTGTCGATAGAGCCCTTCCTCCCCCCCACCTAGGCGCCTGTGGTGGTCGGCGGCGAAATCATACCCCAGGTAGACCACGACGAGGAAAAGAGCCAGCGACGCCGTTATGCCCCCCGGGTGGTAGCTGACCTTATCGTCCCCCTCGCCTTGTCGCTCACGCCCTGAAGCTACTCGGGCCGGCAAGCCCGGTCCAGGGCCGCTCAAAAGATAGGCGGCAAAGATAAAGAAGACGAAGGCGGTAGTCGTCAACTGGAAGGGAAAATTCACCAGCGCGAACATCGCGGCAGCGAAAATGCCACAGGCAACTGCCAGGAGGGCCAGGTTATTCCGCCCGCCCGCCGCGCCGCGCAGGCGCCGCAAAAAAAAGCGCCCGAGCAAAAAGAGGAAGAGGGAGAAGAAGACCAGCGCGGGGGTTCCTCCCTCGGCGAGGAACTGCAGGTATTCATTGTGCGTATGCTCCGTGTAGATGTAGGGCGTCCGCCACAACTCCTCTGCCTCTACCCCGCTCGCCTGGTAAAGGGGATAGAAGATCTTGAAATTACCTATACCTACACCTGCCAAGAGGTGGTCACGGGCCATCTGCCAGGTGTTGCCGAAGATGGCGAGGCGACTGGCGACCGATTCGCTCTCAGGGCTAAAGGCCGACCCCAGGCGCGAGAACAAACCCGGCCGCAAGAGCAGGCCCAGCACCACGGCGACCGCCACGCAGCCGCTGAGCATAGAGAGCCGCCGCTTCTCCCTTCCTCTGAGCAGAAGAAAGCCGGCGGTCAAAAAGAGGAGCATCGCCGCCGCCAGCGCCAGCCAGGCGCCGCGCGTCTTGCTCTGGTAGAGCGCGACGAGAAGAAGCGCGAGCAGCCCGAGGCAAGATACCAGGCCGGCGCGGCGGGCGCGCAGGAGGTAAGCCAGCACCAGCGGCAGTACCATTATCACCAGACCGGCAAGGAAATTCGGGTTGCCCATCGTGGAAAAAGCCCTGCCGCGGAAGGCGTAGTTCCAGGGCATTATATCCAGGCCCAACCCCTGGCAAACGCCGTAGAAGGCGGCGAGCCCGGTGGCTGCCACCAGCATCAGTAGGCCCTGCCGCCAGAAGCGTTCGCCTCGGTCCAAGCACAAGGGCAGGAAAAGCGCCGGGCCCAGCAGTGTCAGCAGGTAGTCCCAGCCGGCCGGGCGGTTCACCGCCCAGAGCAGGCTCAAAAGGAACCAAGCGAAGAAAGCCGCGAGGGTAACCGACACCCGCCTGCTCCTCTTTGCCTCCGGCCACAGGGAAGCGAAGCCGCGCCTAAGCAAGCGCAGGCCGAGCGCGAAAGCGACCACCGCCCAGAGCACGAAGTTCTTGTCCAGGAGGAAAGCTCCCGCCGCGTGCGGCCAAAACACGAGGGGAAGCAGGAAGACAGCGCTCATCAAGGCGACCCGCTCGGCCCTCGCTAATACTCCAGAAGAAAACATATGCCCTTTCACCATCTCTACGCTAGCGTCCCACGAGATCCTCCAGCTGGCGCAGGTTGTCCCGCAGTACCTTGTCATCGGGAGCCAGCTCAAGCGCCTTCTCCAGGCACTCCCTTGCCTGCCGCTTTTCACCGGTCATGAGGCAAGCATAGCCGAGGCTATTATAGAGCTCAACGTTCGCCTGTCCCCCTTCAAGCAGCGCTTCGTAGATCCGCCGCGCCTCCGCATACTTCCCCCCCATCATCAGTTGCCTCGCCTGCAGCATCACCTGCCCCTTTTTCACGGCAGCGTTCCCGAGCACCCCGAGCGCAGCCGCGTCCGCGTTGCCTCCCTCCGCCACCAGCTCGTAAAGCTCCACCCCGTACGATGAGAAGAGGGACCGCAGGTGCTTCCGCCAGAACTCTCTTGCCAGCGGCAGAAGCTCGTCAGGCCAGGAGTAACTGCTGTACCCCCGCGCCAGGCGACCCGCCTCGCCGCGGCTGAAAAGCAAGTGGCTGAACCCATCCGCGCGCAGGGCGCCGTAAAGCTCGGCGGCATCGGCCGCGCCGCGGCGGTACGCCAAGAAGGGCTGGTGGTCAAAGGCGGTTCCCGCGCGGTAATCGCGCTCGAAACCATAGCCGCGCGCTTCGCCGACAAAGAGCAGGCGGGCGGCAGGCGGCAGCTTGCTGTTGACGTACTCCCGCACGGAGTAATAAGGAGAGATGGCCGCCGTCTTTCCGGAGAAGGGCAGTCTACGGTAGGAGTAATGGGTCTCCTCCTCGCTGCCGCAGAAGACACCCAGGCGGTCATAGTTGAGCAAGTAGAGCTCGTAGGTCTTATGCAGGTTGAAGGCCAACTGGCAGAGAAGCAGGAATATCGCCGGGGCATAGAGGATCCTGCCTATCCTTCCCGTCGCACCGTCTTCCATCTGCTCGTAAGCCATGCCCACGGCGAGGGACAGCGCCGCCGCTCCCATCAGGTAGTAGCGGAGTATCTGGGTGTGGAACGACCAGACCAGTAGATAAGCCAGGGCGAAGAAGAGCACGAAACCCAGCGTGCGACGCAAGCGGCGCAGGGCCAGTAACAAGGGCAGTGCGCCGAGAAAGAGGCAACCGAGGAAACCGTTGGAGTGTCCGCCCGCCGCGGTGAGCCGCCAGAAACTTGCCAGGTACGCGCCGAGCGAACGCCCGCCAACCTCGCGGAACTCCGCCATCTGCTCGGCCATCCCCAGCGCATAGAGATTCCGTCCGCCCAGGTACTCGTAGAAGAAGGGGAAGAGCGGGTTGCCCGTGAGGGCCAGGTTCTTTATCAGCCACGGCGAAAAGACCACGAGCGAAACAAAGAGCAGCATACAGCCGTCAACGAGCACTCCCTTGTTCCCCCGCCGCCAAGCCATCCAGCAGAGGCAGGCGAAGAAGATGGCCAGGGCATAGAGCCCGAGATACTTGACGCCGCAGGCGAACCCCAGGAAGAGGGCGGCATAGGCCAGAGCCGGGCGGTCGTCTTCCTCCAGGTAGAACATCAGCGCGGCCAGGGCCAGCACCAGGTAAAGGGCCAAAGCGTTGTCCGCGGAGACCTGCCAGGAGAAAACCGCCACTATAGGAATATTATAGAAGACAAGCGCCGCGATGAGCGAAGCCGCCCTGCCCATCATCAGCCGTCGTCCGCAGAAGAACAGGAGCAGAGCAGCGAGAACAGCGTAGGACCAGTTGACCAGCATCGCCAGTTGTTCCCCGCCCGTGGCCAGGGCCAGCAGGGCGATCATCTCACTGCCGAGAGGAAAATTCGAAAAGTAATTAAAGGGCATGCCAACTACCCGTCCCTGTGCCAGGTAGTAATCAGGGATGGCCAGGTGATAGACCAGGCTGTCGTAGAACACCTCGGGCCCCAGGGCCCAGGCGTAATTTAGAAGAAAGGAGACAACAAGGAATACGAGCAGGCAGATCTCCAGCCAATTCCACTCCCCCAGCCCCAGGCGGATTTCCCGCCACGGCCGCCGGCGATAGAGGCAAAGGGCGGCGTTGACCAGCAGCAGCAGGAACAGGCACTTCAAGAAATAGCCGCGGTAAAGGCCGAGATAACCGAGAAGCAGCACCAGGAGCGAGAGCAGGCCCAGGCCGAGGCCAAGGGAGAAAAAGTGGCCTAACGCTCCTTCCCGGCCCTTCACCAGCCGTCGTCCCAGCCCCCAGCAAGCCAGCAGGAACACCAACAGGAACAGGAGCCAGCCGACAGCGAAGAAGAGACCCATCAATACGCCCAGCGTCGTCCCTAACCCCTCCGGGCCAAAACGTCCCCAGTCGAATCCAGCGGCATAGACGCGGGAGTCCGGCACGTGCCGGCGCGCGAAGTCCCAGAGCAGGGCCAAGGCCCAGGGGAAATAAAGCAAATAGAGGACGGCAGTCGTCCCCCGCTGCCATTTTCCGGCGGCCGGTCGCGGCCCGTTATCCTGGTTGTCCAAAGGTTTTCTTCTCCTGCTAAGGTAATGGGCTACTTCGTCTCGCCGCGTGCGCCGAGGAAGCGAATCTCGGCGTCCGCCGCGATATCTTTGCAGCCTCGGCGGGGAAAGTAACCCACTACCCCTGCTTGCGCCTGCCTCTCGTGTAATCCTATATCATCCCCCCCGCCGTGTCAAGACAACCGCCCCGTGATACCGTTGCCGCTTGCTTTCTCTCCGCGCCAACCAGATAGTCCTTGACAGAGAATCCTTACTATCTATAATAATCGGCATATGATCTTCTCGAAATCCAAGAAGAAACAGCAGGCGGCCGCGCGGGCGCAGGAACAAGCCATGTCCGCCGTCGAGAAACGGCTCAAGAAGCGGACGATGCCGGCTACGGAAGAGCCCAACCCCGCCAATCCGGGCGCCTCCGCCCACGAGTACTATGAGTATTCCGCCAACGTCATGGAGAAGAGCGAGCTTTTCTTCGTGGCCCTCTGGCTCACGGCCGAGTTCTACTGCGCCAACAAGGGCATGGGCGAGGAATATATCCAGAACGCCATCACGATCTACCAGCAACTTATCCGCTCCTTTTTCTCCTCGAACTACCCCAAGAGCAACAAGGCAGAGATCCTCAGCGAGTATTTCAACGCCGACGAAGCCGTGCTCAGGATCTGCGACCTTTACTGCCTTGACCTTAAACAGCCGCTGAAGGCTCTTCCCTACTTCAGCAACTACCTGGAGAAATTCCCGCACAGCAAGTACCTGGAGCACTGCCGGGAACAGATCAACGTGATCAAGGAAAACAAGGGGGACGCGCAAGCCCTGATCCTTTACCTGCAAGCCGCGAGCGAGCACAACCACCAGCGCTACTCCCAGGCCCGCAGCGGCTTCGAGAACATCGTCAAGAAACACAGCGAGAGCAAGCTGGCCCTGCTGGCGGAACTCAAGCTGGGTGATATTCTCTTCTTCCAGGAGAAGAAGCTGAAGGCAGCCGCCGAAGCCTACACGGAAGCGATCGACCGCTGGGGCGTCAACGACCTTTCCAGCCGCGCCCTCTACCAGCTGGGAGAATGCTGCCGCGCCCGCAGCGATTGGCAGGAAGCCATCGAGCACTACGGCCGGTATATATCAGACGGCGGCACCAAGTTCCGCCTGGATTGGGCCAGCTTCTACATGGGCGTCTGCCACGAGCACCTCGGCCGCTGGGACGAGGCCCAGGCCTGTTACGAAGACGTGCTGGCCACGGACAAGGGCTACTGGCGCCAGAAAGCGAGCAAGAGGACCGATGAGATCAAGTCCGCCCGGGAGAAAGGCACCCTCAACCTGCTCTCCGAGACGCTGCGCGTGAGGGAGAAGAGCACAGAGAGAGACTCCCACAACGGCCAATGG
>CBDVCL010000135.1:0-6370 GCA_965372475.1 uncultured bacterium
TTCTATTTCGGCTTTCTCCTTCCTGTCCTCCCCCCCCCGCGCTGGGGCGGCGCGGCGGGCGGCCCCCCCCCCCCCCCCCCCACTACTGCATTCTTCCCGTATACTGTATGCCGTCTACCGTCTACCCTTCAAATAACCCATCAATCCACCGGCCGCTATCAACTCCCGCATGAACTCGGGGTACTCCGTCGTTGTGAACTCTTTCCCCTCTTTCACCTTTATCCGCCCCTTGTTCTCGTCCACCTCGATTTCTTCGCCCCCCTTGATCGCCGCGGCCGCTTGCGCCGATTCAAAGATGGGCAGGCCTATATTGAAGGCGTTGCGGTAGAAGATGCGCGCGAAGCTCTCCGCCACGACGCAGGATATCCCCGCCGCCTTGATCGCCAACGGCGCGTGCTCGCGCGATGAACCGCAACCGAAGTTCTTTCCGGCGACAATTATATCACCCCGGCTCACCTTATTCACAAAATCCGCGTCCGCGTCCTCCATCAAGTGCGCGGCCAGTTCCCTGGGGTCCGAGGTGTTGAGGTAACGGGCGGGGATTATCTCGTCCGTGTTGACGTTGTCGCCGAATTTCCAGGCTTTTCCCTTGTATGGCATTCTCGCTCTCACCTTTCGAGTATTGAGTATTGGGTAGTGAGTATTGGGTGCCTCAAATGCGTCCATACGCAGCTCAATACCCAATACCCATCACTCAATACCAACGCTACTTTCCTACCACTACATCCGGATGCGTAATAACCCCCGTGACAGCCGATGCCGCCGCCACGGCCGGATTCGACAGGTACACCTCCGACTTGGGATGCCCCATGCGGCCGACGAAATTACGGTTCGTCGTCGCTATCGCCCGTTCCCCTGCCGCGAGAACACCCATGTGCCCACCCAGGCAGGGCCCGCAGGTAGGCGTAGAGACAGCCCCGCCCGCGTCCACCAAGTCCGCCGTCCAGCCGCGCTCGATCATCTCCTTGAATACCGCCTGCGTCGCGGGGATTATCACCAGGCGCACGCCCTTAGCGACCTTCTTCTCCTTGAGCACGCGGTGCGCCTCCTCCATGTCCTCCAGCCGCCCGTTGGTGCAGGAACCGATAACCACCTGGTCGATCTTGACATCCTTGTATTCCCCCACCGCCTTACTGTTCTCGGGCAGGTGCGGCGCCGCCACTTGCGGCTCCAGCTTGGAGATGTCGTATCTCTTCTCCTCGACGTATACGGCACCAGCGTCCGAGCTGTAATTCTTCACCTTTCTTTCCGCACGTCCCTTGACGTAGGCCGCAGTCACCTTGTCGGGGGCGATGATGCCGTTCTTCGCTCCCGCCTCGATGGCCATGTTGCACAGGGCGAGGCGGCTTTCCATGGATAGCGCCGCAATCGTCTCGCCCTCGAACTCCATGGAGCGATAGCGAGCTCCCGCAACGCCCACGTCTCCAATGATCATGAGGATAAGGTCCTTGCCGCCCACCCAGCGCCCCAGCTTCCCCTTGAGCGTGAAGCGCATCGCCTCGGGTACGCGGAACCACGCTTCGCCGGTAAGCATCGCCCCCGCCAGGTCTGTGGAGCCAACGCCGGTGGAGAAAGCGCCCAGCGCGCCGTAGGTGCAGGTGTGCGAGTCGGCACCGATAACCAGGTCGCCGGGGCCGACCACGCCCTGCTCCGGCAGGAGGGCGTGCTCGACGCCCATCTCGCCGATCTCGTAGTAGTGGCTGATGCCCTGCGCCGCCGCGAAGTCGCGCAGGATCTTCGCCTGCTCAGCGGAGGCGATGTCCTTGTTGGGGGTAAAGTGGTCTGGCACCAGCACTACCTTGTCCCTGTCCCAGACCTTCTTTCCCCCCGCCGCCTTGAATTCGCGGATAGCGATAGGCGCGGTGATGTCGTTGCCCAGGGCTATATCCAGTTTCGCCAGCACCAGCTCGCCCGGCTTGACCTCGTCCCGGGCGCAGTGGGCGGCGAGTATCTTTTCGCTGATAGTCATTGGCATCGCTGTGTTACCTCCATCGTTGTCGCTCGTCGCTAGTCGCTAGTCGCTCGTGCTTGAAGCGAATTCCAAACTCCCAGGTCCGAGCTCCGGTCACTTGCCTTCCGCGGTCCTTGTCAGCAATTCCTTATCGTACGCGTCCACCATGTCCTGCCAGGAGACGGTGCCGATGACCTCTCTTGAGCCCCCTTTGCGCACCACGGGCAGCATCTCGCTGTGCCTGAGGCCGAACTTCATCATCGCCTGCTGCAGGCTGTCCTCGGGCACCAGGGTCGGCACGTCGCTGCGCGCCACGTCGTAGGCACAGGTGATCGCGTCCATCATGCTCGCCTCCTGTTGGCTCGACCAGAGCACGTTCCTCAACTCCTCGAAGGAAAGCATGCCCACTAACTTCCTCTGCCTGTTCACCACCGGGTAGACCGTAGCACGCGCCGTCTTCACAAAGTCCATCACCTTCTTCAAGTGCCAGCCCGCCGGTAGCGATTCAAACTTGCGCCGCATCACGTCCTTCACCACGAGCGAGCTGAGGATCTCCTGTTCGCGCCCCACGCGCAGCTTGATGCCGCGTCGCCGCAGCTTCATCGTGTAGATCGACTCCCCCTGCAGGCCGCGCGCCACCAGCGTGGCAACGATCGTCGCCGCCATCAGGGGCAGGATGATGCGGTAATCGCTCGTCATCTCGAAAATGATGATGATCGCCGTGAGCGATGCGTGTGTCGTGCCGGCCACCATCGCCCCCATCCCCACCAGGGCATAGGCGCCGCTCGCGGCGGTCGCCCCGGGGAACCAGCCATGCACAAGCAAGCCGAAGGCACCGCCGAACATCCCGCCCATGAAAAGCGAAGGAGCAAAAACACCTCCCGAGCCGCCCGAGCCCAGCGTGAGAGATGTAGCCAGCATCTTCAAGGCAAAGAAGACCAGCATCGTTGTCATCACCATCTTCCCCGCCAGCGCACCTTCCATCGTCCCGTAACCCACCCCGAACACCTGGGGATAGTATATGCCTACAACCCCGACCAGAGCGCCGCCCAGGGCCGGCTTAAGGTAGACCGGTATCCTCAGCGCCGCGAAGATATCGTCCGTCCGGTAGAGCATTCTGGAAAAGACGACCGAGAACACTCCCAAGAGTGCTCCCAGCACCACGTACAGGCCCAACTCCCAGCCGCTCACCAGATCGTAGAGCGGCACATCGAACGCCGGCTGGTCGCCGAGAAAAGCGTGCGAGACAGAGGCGGCCAGCACCGATGAGATCACCACAGGGGTGAAGGCGGCGACGCCGAAATCCCCCAGGATCAGTTCCGAGGCGAACAGCGCCCCTGCTATCGGCGCGTTGAAAGTGGCCGAGATGCCCCCCGCCGCGCCGCACGCCACCAGTGTCTTTACCCTGCCGGAGGAGAGGCGGAAGAACCGCGCCAGCGCTGACCCGAGCGCGGAGCAGATCTGCACGATCGGCCCCTCCCGTCCCGCCGAGCCACCCGAACCGATGCAGACGGAGGAAGCGAGAGCCTTGACCAGCATCACCCGCGTCCTCACAACGCCGCCGCGCAGCGCCACGGCGTCCATCACCTCGGGCACGCCGCTGCCGCTCGCCTCGCGCGCGAAGCGATTCACCAGGATCCCCACGATCAGACCGCCCAGGCCGACGATCAAAGGCAACAAGAAGATGTTTCCCCCTTGCCGCACGTCCAGCAACTCCCGGCCGTAGCCTTGGAAGAACTGGTGAAACCAACTGATCAACCAGCGAAAGATGATCGCCGCCAACCCGCTGCCAACACCCACCAACCCGGCCATGAATATGAAGCGAACCTGCTCCGGGTTGCCGAGCGCGCCTCTCCCCCTGCCTCTCTTCTGCGCCGCTATCATAGCCGCTTAGCGCCCCTTTGCCTTGGTCTTCTCACTGTGGCGGTTCAACGCGTCCAGGTAGGCTAGCACGCTCGCCTCTATGATATCGGTGGAGGCACCCCTGCCGGGCACTCTATTCCTGCCGATACGCACCATCACCGTCACTTCCCCGAGCGCGTCGCGGCCGCGTGTTACCGCCTTGAGCCTGTATTCCTCAAGCCGTGGGCTGATGCCGCTGATGCGGTCGATAGCATTGTAGGCGGCGTCCACCGGCCCGTCGCCGCAGGCCGCCTCCTGTCTCTCCTCGCCCTTGACCTTGAGCCTCACCGTCGCCGTAGGCACGGTGCGACTGCCGCCCACCGCGTGCAGGTAGGTGAGCTCGTAGGTCCGCTTGCGCCGCCGCACCTGGGAGACGGCGATCATCTCCAAGTCCTCGTCGAATACTTCCTTCTTCTTGTCAGCCAGCTCCTTGAAGCGCGCGAAGGCCTTATTCAGGTCCTCGCGGTTTAACTTGATGCCCAGCGCCTCCAGGCGTTTCTTCACGGCGTGCCGCCCCGAGTGCTTGCCCAGCACCAGCCTGCTCTCCGGCCAGCCTACCGACTGCGGCGTCATGATCTCGTAGGTGCTACGTTCCTTGATCATGCCGTGCTGGTGGATGCCGGCCTCGTGCGCGAAGGCATTAGCCCCGACCACCGCCTTGTTGCGCTGGACGTCCCAGCCCGTGATGTCGGCGACCAGCTTGCTGGTCTTGAAGATCTCGTTGGCCTTGACGCCGGTAACGCACTTGAAGAGATCCCGCCTCGTGCGCAGGGACATCACCACCTCCTCGAGCGAGGCGTTGCCGGCTCTCTCGCCCATGCCGTTGATCGTGCACTCCACCTGCCGCGCACCGTTATTCACCGCGGCGAGCGAATTGGCCGTGGCCAATCCCAGGTCGTTGTGGCAGTGCACCGAGATCACCGCCTTGTCCACGTTGGGCACGCGGTTCATCACCTCGGCGATCATCTCGCCGAACTCAGCGGGCATGGCGTAGCCCACCGTATCCGGGATGTTTATCGTCGAGGCACCTGCCTTTATCGCGGCTTCTACTACGCGGCAGAGGTAGTCGCGGTCGGTGCGCGCCGCGTCCTCGGGCGAAAACTCAACATCGTCGGTATAGCGAAGCGCCAGCTTCACCGCTTTGACCGCCGTCGCCAGGACGTCCTCGCGGCTCATCTCCAGCTTATACTTGAGATGGATATCGGAGGTAGCTATGAATGTGTGTATGCGGCGCTTGCGCGCCGGCTTCAGGGCCCTGCCAGCCGCGCTGATATCTTTTTCACCGGCACGCGACAAGCCGGCGATAACCGGACCCTTTACCCGGCGCGAGATGGTGTTTACCGCAGCCCAGTCATCGGGCGAAGCGATAGGGAAGCCCGCTTCGATCACGTCCACCTTGAGGCGCGCCAACTGCTCCGCTACCCGGACCTTTTCCTCGGTGTTCATGCTAGCGCCCGGCGCTTGCTCCCCGTCGCGCAGAGTCGTATCAAAAATGATTATTCTATCGGACATCTCTTCCTCCTTTTTCTATCCACAATCTCTGGATCTAGTCGTTGTTCTTTCACATCCTTCGCTGCCGGCGGACCTTGCGCCGCCGCCGCAGACCGTCCACCCCAGCGTGCCCCATGCTATAGCCTCGCAACAGCACGTGCCGCGAGAGACCGTATATGACGTATGCCATCGGGCACAGGAAGATCACGATGTGCGGCGCGGACGCCGCGAACACGATCAAGATAGCTCCGGCGAACAGCCCCGGCAAAGACGCCGTCTTCCTCAGCCAGCGCCCCTGTGGAGCGGGAAAGCTCACTTTACTGACCATCAGCAACGAGAGCACTATTATCATCGCCGGAATGATCAAGTGGTTCATGGTCATCACCCGCTCCTCGTACCAGCCGTGCACGCTACGGAACACGCCCTCGCGCTCAGCATATAGCCCCAAGTGCCGTACAAATATGATATAGGAAGCTAGCGTGCCTCCGGCTGCCGGGATAGGCAGACCGACGAACTGCCTCTTTTCGAGCTGTTCCGCTTGCACATTGTAACGGGCCAGGCGCATGGCGCCGCAGATAACGAAGAGGATCGCTACGATCCCGCCTACGCCGCCGCCGCCGCCCCACGGCTCGCCGGCCCGCAACACGGCGAGATACATTATCACCGCCGGCGCCAGGCCAAAGGACACCAGGTCAGCGAGAGAGTCCAGCTCCAAACCGAAACGGCTGGTCGTCTTGGTGAAGCGTGCCACCCAGCCGTCCAGCAGGTCGAAAACCATAGCCAACATCACCAGCCAAGCCGAAAAGAGGAATGGCTTCATGATATCGTCATACTTCGCCAGTTTCAACGCGTCATTCACGGCCATGAGGATGGCCATGCAACCGCAAAACAGGTTGCCTACTGTGAGCAGGTTGGGCAGTAAGTATATTGCTCGTTTCTTTTCCATAGTCTCGTCCTCGCAGCAAATGTCTGTCGCTAGTCGCTGGTCGCTGGTCGCTCGCGCTTAATTCCGAAATTCGAAATCAC
>CBDVCL010000136.1:0-6346 GCA_965372475.1 uncultured bacterium
TGGCCTTTTCGACAACCGTAACGTTGATCGTGCAGTCTTCGCCCTTTTGCGCGCAAGAAAGCGCAAGCAGACTAACCACCAGTAGTAATAGGGCGAGTCTGCTTGCGCCGTCGATCGTCGATCGTCGATTGTCGATCGTGAAGCGACAAACTTTGTTTATCATCATTTCCTTCCGCTATTCTTTCCCGTGGGCGCCCCTACACTAACGACCAGCGACGAACGACTAGCGACTAGCGACTAGCAACTAGCGACAGCATTACATTGAGGGAGGTTGTATATTAACCTGCCCCGGATTACGGATCTCCTCGCGGCCCTTCTTCATCTTGATGCTCTTGCGCTTGCTGGCCGAGAGGCGGACCAGGTCCACCAGTAGGGAACGGCGCTCGTGGGAACCCAGGGAGACTTCCAGCACGGCCACCTTGAATCCATCCTTCATCACCTCGATCTTGTAAGCGCCCTTGGTGAGTTCCGTCTTGGCGAAGTGCCCCTTTTCATCGGTAACGGCCGAAGCAGACGTTTTTCCCAGTTCACCGCTAAGGTTGATCATGTTTATCACGATGCCCTTGAGATTGCCCTTCACCTCGCCGCCTTTCTTGTTCACCAAGCGCACCTGCCCGCTGAACCCCGGGCTGCGCCATACCATTAGGTGGGCGCATCCGTTTGCGATGAATGCTAACGTTAGTAATAATGCGAACTGCTTCTTCATTTCGTTGCCTCCTTTGAGTTTCAACGGTCAGTGCGTCATTCGTTGCTCGTCGCTCCTGCCGTCGTCAGCGCTCCGTCTTGCACTACTTCAACGGTGCGGAGCGCTGGCTATGGCGGACAAGCGTCGCTCGCGCTTCCCAATGCACTAACGACGAACGACCAGCGACCAACGACTAATCCTCTGCCAACTCATAAGCGACCAACTCCCCCTGCCGCAAGGCACAGAACAGCTTGCCGCCCATCCTCAGCAGGCCGCTTACCTCCCCAGGCCTTATCTGCCTCTCGGCGGCTATCCTACCGCTCATATCATAGTCAACGAGACGTCCCTTTTCAAGCAGCAATTCCAGGTAGTCGCCCGACCTTAACGGCCCCAGCAGGGGCTCACAGCCCAACTCAACCGACCAGAGCTCTTTGCCGCCGACGAGGGTAAAGAGGCGTAGCTTGTTAAACCCGTCTATGAAGGCCACGCGACCCGAGAGCAGGAGCAGGGGACTATTCAGACGCCGCGGCAGGTCCTGGCTCCATATCAGGGAACCGTCACTGCTGTTGAGGAGGATCAACTCACTGGAGACCGTGGCAAGGACGGTCACCTCTTCATTCCCCGCGAGGCATGCGGGGAGCACGTTGCGGCACTTATACTCCCATTTCAGGCCCACCTTCCCAGCAGCCGGCGTATAGCAGCGCAGGCCCACCCCCGCGGCGGCAACAATGATATCCCGCCCGATGACCAGCGGTGAAGTAAGGGCTTCTCCGCCCATGTCAACTGCGGCATAGCGCCCGTCCCCCTTCTTCACGTCCACTAGGTACAGCTTGCCGTCAGAGGCCCCGAAGATGACCATGCCCTCGCTGTAAGTCGGCCGGCTCTTTATATCACCGCCGCTCTTGAAATACCAGCGGACGCGTCCCGTCTCCGGGTCCACCGCGTAGAGGCGTTGACCGGTCGTAGTAACGTAGAACATGCCGCCGCCTTCGACCAAGTCCACCAGGGACGCCTCCAGGTCGATCTTCCATTTCAGGCCGCCATGGAAACTATCCAGGGCCCGTAGGTATCCCCGCGCATCCCCGAGGAAAATGGTCTCACCGCGCGCCAAAAGGCCCGTGACGATCTCGGCGCCCACCTCGGCGCGCCATTTCCAGTCCAGCCCCGGCAGGCCGAGCAAGTATATCTCCCCCTTTTCGGTAGCGAACAGGACCCACCCGTCCCCAAGCTCCGCGAAGCATATGGGAGAATCGAGCCGGGGAAAGAAGCGCTTTATCTCCAGCTCATCGTCGGCGCTGAATTTCCCGCGCGCCTCCAGCTTTTTCCTCTTCACTTCTTTCTGGTAGGCCTTTTCACTCAGCTCGTTGTAACCACGCTTTCTCGCCAGAGTCCCAGCGTCGTATACCTGCAGATCACTGGTGAAAAGGAATAGCTCCTTCTCCCGGATGACCGGGGCCATGGCCAGGCCCTCCACCTTCAGCGAAGCTATTTCCCTGAAATCCTCCGCCGCCAGTGCCAGCAACCGATTCTCAATGGTATAGAGGTACAGCTTTCCCTCGTGCAGAACGAGAGGCAGGCTCTCGCAGTATTCCTTCAGCTTGGCGCTCCCTGCCGGCTCGCCGCTCTTGCGGTCGAGAGCGTGCAAGGTGCCGTCCCAGGAACTGAAGTAGACCCTGGTCTTGTCGGCCGCGGCGCCGGCTGTCACTATCCCCTCGCTTTTGAACTTCCAGCGCAGCTCTCCCTTCCTCGCGTCCAGGGCGTAGAAGTGCTTGTCCTTTGAGCCGACGTAGAGGTCCGTCCCCGCGGCCAGCGGCAGGGCTACAACCTTGCCACCCGTTTTGAAGGACCATTTCAGCTTGCCGTCCCAGCGACTGACCGCGACAACTGTGCCGTCCTTCAGGCCAAAGTAACACAGGCCGCCGCTTATCACCGGTCCGGCGGTTATCGCCGCCGCGGCCTGATAGGACCAGTTCTCGGCGCCGTTTTCCTTAGACAGGTTGACCAGGTTATCCAGGTCTTTGACGACGGTGATCGAATCCTTGGTCACGACGGGCCGTGATGCCGCCATCTTGCCCAGGTGAAACCGCCAGAGCTTCATGCCATCGTCGTACCGCAGGGCATAGAGAAAACCGTTGGCGGCGGCAACGAATACGGCGTCTTCGCCCGACTTGACGAGTTTTTGGAAACCCACTTCCTGTTTCCAACTCAGCGGCAACTCACCGGCATGGCAGGTAAAAGACAGGCAGAGACCCAGCAGAGAAAGACTCAGGATGGACACTGCACGTTGCACGTTACCTCACAATTGATTAGGTTGGAACTGTCTTGAAATCCTCGTTCAACCCTCGCGGAAAGCGCGGAATCCTTCGGGTCGCACTTTGTGCTCCCTCAGGACAGGTCTTCGCGGAAACCGCAGAAAGGTTAGAACCGAAGTCTTCCGTGTCCCTCCGCACGATCAGGTT
This sequence comes from uncultured bacterium, assembly GCA_965372475.1. GTDB lineage: Bacteria > Oederibacteriota > JAUXIB01 > JAUXIB01 > JAUXIB01 > CBDVCL01. Next base: position 3,145 of record CBDVCL010000136.1, read on the forward strand.
GTTATCCCCAGTCGAAAATCATTCTATATATATGGCCAGTAAAGTCAAGGAGAAACGGCAGAGGGCATGTGGCGATTATGGCGTTGACACGTGAGGCATGCATTTGCTATTATCGTGCGCCAATTGGCAAGTAGACAGTAGACAGCATACAGTATACAGGGGCATTTGCTCGCTCATTCCCTGTCTGCTGTTTACTGTTTGTTGTATACCAGCATCATAAGGAGAAAAGATGAAGGCCACAGAGATAAAGTCAGGGATGATACTGGAAATAGATAATGAGCCGTGGCAGGTGACCAGGTTTGACCACGTCACCCCCGGCAAGGGCAGGGCGATCATCCACGTCGGCCTGCGCAACGTTATCAACGGCAGGACGCAGGACCAGCGCCTACGCTCCAGTGACACGGTGGAGAAGGCCTACCTGGATAAGAAGAAGATGGAATACCTCTACGAGGACACGAGCGGCTACGTCTTCATGGATAACGAGAGCTACGAGCAGACGCCGATGTCAAAGGAGGCCTTCGCCGAGCGGATGAGGTTCGTCAAGCTTAACGACCAGGTAACCGTGCTCTTCCACGGCGGCAAGGCCATCGCCATCGAGCTCCCCGCCTCGGTGACCCTGGAGGTGACCGAGACCGAGCCGGGCATGAAAGGCGATACGGTGACCAACGTCACCAAGCCGGCGAAGCTGGAGACGGGGCTGGAGGTGAAAGTGCCGCCTTTCATCAACCAGGGCGATAAGCTGAAGGTGAATACTGAGACGGGAGAGTATGTTGAGCGGGTGAATTAGCTATTTCGGTTTGCGAATTGCCCCCTGCGGGGACTAACTGATATTAAACATGCTGGCGGCGGATTGCGGATTTGGCTTAGGAGCTTAACGATTGTTGGCAAACCTTTCGCATTTTTCCTTCCACTTCCTCGCGTCGGACCATTCCGGGCCTACTTCAAGTGCTCATTCAAGAGGCGGAGCAAATCCTCCATGCTAGCGGCTCCTACATGGACGCGGGCAACCGTGCCGTCCTGCTTGATGATCACCAGATGCGGGATGCCCGACACCCGGTACAGCCTGGCGGCTTTCCCCTTGTGGTCGAGTAGCCACTCGAACCCGTAGTCGCCCTTGTCCTCGGCGAAGGAAACCACTCTCTTCGTCGCTTCTCTCATATTGATACTCAACACCCGGATCTCCGCCAGGCTGCCGCCAACCGTCTGCCGCCGCTCCCGGTTCGCCCATTTCACTGCTGAAGCGAGATTAGGCATGGCCCGTCGGCAAGGCCCGCACCAGGAGGCCCAGAAGTCCAGCACCACCGGTCCTTCCCTAAGCGCTGACTCCAAGCCAACTTGCTCTCCGGCGAGGTTCTCGAGCGTGAAGCCAGGCGCCTCCTTTCCCACCAAATCGCCCGCCACGGAACCCGAAGCGATCGGGAAACCCAGCTCCTCAAGCCTGTCCTTCTTCAAGACATAACTCACCGATATCGCCAGCACGGCACAGGCCAGGACGAGAAGCAGAGAATTCCTGTAACTCATCATTCCCCTCCTGTCTTCAAGTTTCGCCAGCGGTAACGGTGAAGAGACGCGAAAAAGAAGAACAGTAACCAGCTCAGGCAGTAGGCCAGGCCCTTGAGGAGGTCCCCCGTTTCCACCCCATACAATCCCCATGAACCACAGTTGGTATAGGCATCAGGAAGGATAATGTAGATCGCCGCGCCAATCGCCGCCAGCACCTTGCTGTCCTCATACAGGCTCCTGATCCATATCCCCCAGTGGGAGCTGACCAGGAACACGAGGATGACGACGAAGACCGCGGACATGTTGAGCAGGCGCAGCCATAATACTTCCAGGCCGTATACCATCAGCCAAACCCAAAGCATTAGCCCGCTTGCGGCAAACCCCAGGAACGAGATGTGCTTGACCCCCTCGCCCATCAAGTGTATCCCCAAGCCCATCTCGACGATCGATTTCAGAATGATATACAGGAGGAGCATGCCCCCGGCACCGACGACGCGACCGGCAAAGAAGGCAAAACGGCTGACGGGGCGCGAGTAGTAGAGGAACACCTCGCGGCCGTCCAGCCGCCGGGGCACGAAATGGACGAAGATCGCCAAGCTCAGCAAGCTGCCGATCGACGAGAAGAACCCATTCACGAACGGGAAGACGCTCTCGTAGTCCCTTGTTATCTGCGGCAGATTCAGGGCGATTATCACCGAGAAAAGCAGGAAGAAAAACACCACTCCCCACAAGAGGCGGTTCTTCAGGTATCCGTAGATACTATCCCCAGCTATCGTCCTGATCATACTCAGTTGCTTCATCACAAACAACTTACTTGTCCTTTCCGCTCATGATCCTCAAGTAGGTCTTCTCCAGCGACTTCGCGCCGCGCAGGTCCTTGATGATGCCGCCCTCTTTCATGAAAAGCACCCTCCCCGCCAGGGCTTCCACGTCCGTAACGATATGGGTGCTGAGCAATACGGCCGCCCCCGCCTTGCACGCCTGCCGCAACCATTTCTTCACCTCGATCCGGCCTTCCGGATCCAGGTTCGAGGTGGGCTCGTCAAGAAGAAGCAAGCGAGGTTGGTGGATAAGGGCCTGTGCCCAGCCCACCCGCTGGCGCAGGCCGGCGGAGAGATGGCCGATACGCCTGTCGGCGTGCTCCGCCAGCCCGCACTGGCGAAGCATCTCCGTCACCCGCTCGTCCCCCTCGCCGTTGAGGGCAGAAAGCGACAAGAGCATCTTCAAGAGCTTCCTCGGGCTGTAGAACGGCGGCAGTGCCACATGCTCGGCGAGAAACCCCAGCGATGACCGGGCACGGGCGCTGCCCAGGGGACAGCCGAACATGGTCCCTCCGCCGCCCTCGGATCTCAAGATGCCCAGGAGCAATGAAAGCGTCGTGGTCTTGCCGGCGCCGTTGGGGCCGAGCAGACCCACTATCTGACCGGGATAGAGCGAGAAGCTCACGTCCTTGACCGCTTCCACCTTGCTCCGCCAAGTGCGGAATGTCTTGGCGAGGTGCTTGACTTCCAAGACGGGACGTCTTATTCGTTTGACCATAGTCCTATTCTAGTCTTCGCAATTCACTTGTTGTTATCCGTTAGTCCTTCCCAATCGTCCGTGCGGCAGGGCGCGGCGGGCAAGCCTTGCTTGTTGTAAAGGTTCCCCCCGGGGTTATCCCCCCAGTTATAGCGAACGGCAACGGGGGCTTTCACTTCCT
>CBDVCL010000137.1:0-6322 GCA_965372475.1 uncultured bacterium
CCGTTGTAATCTATCTTAACCTCGTCCTTTGCTTCCCCTACCTCCGGAGTACTTGAGCTTATCAGCAGGCTTCCCCTCTTTAACACCTCAAACCGCGTCGTGCGTGACTTATCGGCGGCCATTAATTCGACCCGTTTTGTCGCCGACCAAAGCTCGTCGCGCGCGCAGGTGAAAGTGCTCTTCTTTCCGCCGGGGATTACGCTCTGGTACTGTGGGAACTGGCCTTCTACCAGTTGGGAAACGATGTTCTTATCCTCAAATGAAAAGGAGACCTTGTTCTCGTCAAACGCGATCTTAATCTCTTCTTCCCCTTCGGCCGTGAGCCGCAAGAGTTCTTGCAGCACCTTGGTAGGCACGATAGCCTCTACCTTCGCTTGACCCGCCTGAGGTATCTTTTTCTCCACTTTCGCCAAGCGATGGCTGTCCGTGGCAACTAGCGTCAGCGTTCCGTCACTGATCTTGAAGAAGACGCCGTTAAGGCTGTAGCGCGTCTCGTCGCGCGACACGGCTACTATTACCCGCTTTAAAACATCGTTAAGGAACTCCCGCTCCAAGACGAGCGCTGCTTTGTCCTTTGTTTCCGGAAATACCGGGAAGTCATCATCCGCCAGGCAGATGATCTTGTAATTAGTGTGGCCGCAAGTCACCAGCGCACGCTTATTCTCGTCTACCTCTATGTCAACGTTAGTCTCCGGCAGTTCGCGCACGATGTCATTAATCTTACGCGCGGGGATAGTTATGCTTCCCTTCTCCACCACCTCCGCGTCTATCTCGCACTTGATACTCACCTCCATGTCCGTACTGACAAGCTCGAGCTTCTTTTTATCCTTCGTACGAAAAAGGATATTCATCAAGATGGGCATTGATGTCTTTGTCGGGATGACATTGAAGACGGTATTTATCCCTTCAAGCAGGCTACTTTTTGAGCATACGACTTTCATTTTATCCTCCGCTCTAACCAATACTGCTAAAGGTTTGTATTAATAAAAGAAAGTAGTAGTAGTAGTAGTAACTGTGGAAAAGTGGAAAAGTGTGCCATTTATTGTGTTTTCAGGGCTGTTTTTCTACCCAAATTGTGAATTAGGGCTGTTAGTGAAGGCTGGCTTAAGCAATAAGGACTGCCCAGGGACGCTCTGGTTGTGGTAAAACAAGGGGTCTTTCGACAAGATCTTAACATATTAGACACATCTATTCAAGGTTTGATAAGACTTCACTACAATGACGAGGTGGGTGAAGTCTTGATGATGTTCTCGATGGTCGACGCGTCTGTCGCCGCCGCAGACGCGCTGATGGTTAGTTGTTCCTTGATCTTCTTGATGGCGTGCAGGACTGTTGTATGGTCACGCCCGCCGAAGCACGCGCCTATTTCGGGAGTGGAGTGTGTTGTTAGTTTACGGCAAAGGTACATGGCGAGGTGCCTGGGATAAGCGATGGATTTCTTACGGGACGCTGAGAGCAGCTCTTGAAATCCGACGCGGAAATGCAGCGCAACTATCTGCAGGATATTTTCGAGGGACGGACGCCGCTCAGAGGCAGAGGGGAGGTCAGCAAGTGCGTTGTTCGCTATGTCTACGGTGATCTTATCGCACTTGTATGTTTCTGCATAGAAGGCGATTTTCTTGAGCGCACCCTCCAAGAGGCGGATACTTGAGTGATAGCGGTTGGCAACGAGATAGATAACATCGGTGGGAATGGATATGTTCTCTTGATCAGCTTTATTGCTGAGGATAGCCGCCGACGTCTCGACCGTTGGCGCGGTCACCTCGAGTACCAGGCCGCCGTCGAAACGGCTCTTGATCGGGCCGCTCAGCTCGCTCTGGCGAGGATGCACGTTGCTGGAGACGACTATCTGCTTTTTGTCAAGGTACAAATCGTTAAAGGTATTCAAGAATTCATCTTGGGTTGCTTCCGCGGCGAGGCGCCACTTATTGATGTCGTCGATGAGGAGTACATCAGCGGAGCGAAAGCGGCTGCGGAAAGCGGAAGGGGTCTTTCTCTTGAGGTGGTTGACTAGCTCATTCATGAATCGTTCGGAAGATACGAAGACGGTGTTCAGGTCTTGCCGGTGGATGAGGAGGTGGTTTTCGATGGCGCGCAGTAAGTGGGTTTTTCCCAGGCCGGTACCGCCGTAGATTATCAAGGGATTAAAAGTGGCGTCAGGGTGTTCGGCTACACGCTGGCAGGCATTATAGGCGAAGCGGTTGCATTCGGCTTCAACGAAGGTATCGAAGGTGAAGCGGGGCGAGAAATGCTGTCCGCTGGATGGGGGCGCCGCGGTTGATGGCGCGGCGGCGGAATCGCCGCCGGGGGAAGACGCTGCCGTGGATGGAGAAGCAGCCGCGACAGGTGTGGCGGATAAGGATGCGGTATCGGTGGCCGCGGCCGCGGCAGTGAGGGATTCATCGACGGCTATCAATACGCGGTTGTTCTTGGCGGTGATGTCGGAGAGAAGTTTCTCCATGCGCGTGAGGTAGTTCTTGTTGATCCACGTGCGGACCCAGTTGCTGGGCACGCTGATGTGGAGTCCCTCGTCTTCCGAGTAGCTTTCGGCGCGGACGTTGCCAAACCATGTGGCGAAGCCTTGGGGACTAAGCGTAGAATTCAACTCATTGCCGAGGAGGGAAGAAAGCTTCTCCCAGAGCCCCACGGCCATCTCATCTAAATCACGCTGTGTTTCCAGTTGTTCTGCCACGAGAAATGTCTTATCGTTCAACGAGGAGTAAATCAGCGACAAGAGAGATTCTAGGCACCTTGCCTCTATGTGTCAAGTGTAAAGAGGAGAAAAGTTCTCCACAGGAGTTTTCAACAATTGTGAATAGCTATATGCGCACAAGTGGTAACTATTGTGGTTGAGCAGCCCCGGGAGAACAAAATGTAGGGTATCCCAGGGAAAGCGCTATTTGATAAGAAAATTAGTGTTGATAAGAAGAGCGGTTATGCACAGGTAATCAACAGATTCAGCTATAGTGTCCAATAAGCCCTTTAGAACGCCGTTCTCGGGCTTTTAGCTCGGGAGGAAGAGAATAGCGTCACGCCATGTTAAAAGAATACAAGAAAACGGGTGGATTTATGAAAAGGGGCGAAGAATGTCGTCTACAACCTCGCGTTCGTTAGCGGCGAACAATGGAAAAGGGAGAAAAGCTGTTGACATTGGCGCTGGATGAGCATATATTAATGGTCTTTCAAAATTGGTGACTCGAGGGCCGTAAATGGTGAAGAGAACATATCAGCCGAACAAGAAGAAGGGAAAGCGCAAGCACGGATTCCGGGCTAAGATGAAGAGCGCCGGTGGTCGCAGGATCTTGAAGAACCGGCGGCGACGCGGCCGCTGGAAAGTAACCGGGGATTGACGATCGGAGGGATATGGTTGGTCCCGACCGTGGTTATAAGCGCTGGCGCAGGATATCGACACGTGCAGACATCCAGCGTCTTCTTGGCTCCGGAAATCGCCTGCGACGCGGCGACGTTGAGTTGTACTGGCGGCAGGGCGATTCGGCCGGGAGAGTACGCGGAGGGGTGATCATAGGGGCCCGATGGCGGGCCGACAAGCCCGCCAGGAATCGGATTAGAAGGCGGTACCGGGAGGCCCTGAGGGTGCTTTTGCCGTCATTGAGTGCAGGAGTAGATGTCCTTCTGAGATTAAGGAATCCGGGCGGTAGCGCTGCCGGTCGTTCGGGGAAGCGTAGTGGCGAGGCCGCGGGGAGTACGTTGCAAGCGTTGTTAGCCGACGCAGGGCTGATCGTCGAGGCAGAGGACGGGACGAGAAAATAATAATGAAGAGCTTGGTGATAATCGTTCTTAGACTATACAAAGGGCTGATTTCGCCGTTATTACCGGCTTGTTGTATTTACAGGCCCACGTGTTCTGAATATGCGCGGCAGGCTATCGCATCCCGTGGTTTGCTGACGGGTACAGCCCTGGCGTGCGCGCGGATCCTTCGCTGCCACCCGTGGGGGCAGGGCGGCTACGATCCGCCGCCGAGCAGAAAGAGGAGTTGAAATGCAGGCCAGGATGGTCATATTCATCGTTTTAAGCCTGGGAGCGTGGTTGCTCCTCAACCGCTACTACGGCACGATGTATGGGCCAGAAGGGGGACGGGACCGGCTGGAAACGGACGTTTCCGCTCCGTTGAAGACGCCGTCAGCCGTGGCGAGGCGGCCGCGCATAGGCGCGAATAGCGAGGCCTGGACGCCGGGGAGCGGGAGCGATGCCGGGGAAAAACAGATAGAGGTATCCACGAAGCTCTACCGCGCCGTTTTCAGCAGTCGTGGTGGCAGGCTTCTGAGTTTCCAGGTGAACAAGTACCGCGACCCGGAAAGCGGCCGCCTGGAAGAGCTGACGGGCGAAAGCGATAACACGGGATACTTGCTGTTGGAAGGAACGGGTATAAAGGACGAGGAAATCAACTACAGTGTCGACGGGCCGCGGCTGGTTACCGTGGCAGAAGGCGAGGAAGAACGGCTTGTCTTCTATCACCGCTCCAGCGGCGGTGAACTGCGGAAGGAGTATGTTTTTCACGGGGGCAGATACGTGATTGGGGTAGACGTGGTTCTGCGCGGCAAGAGTGCCGCAAGCGAGAGTGTTGTCCTTACCTGGGCGCCGGACCTGGGAAAGATGGTTAGCAGCAGGTATGGTGACGAGATGAAGACGGTACTGTTGCAGGGCGGGAAGGTGACGGAGAAAAAACTCAAGGGAAAGAACCGGGAGGAGATTAGCGGCGGCGCGGTGAATTGGCTTGCGCTGAAGAAGCGTTATTTCGTCATCGCCTTACGAGCGCAGGAGACCTTGGGTTACAGCTTCATTTACGAGCCGGCGGAGAAGGAAGGAAAAGGAGCAAGATACAGTGTGAAACTGGAAGGGGCTGCTTTGCCGCAGGGAAGAGGCAAGCAGGCCTCTTTCTTAGTATACCTGGGACCGCTGGATTACTATCGCATGTCCGCCGCGGGGCACGAGATGCAGCGGGTTGTCACCTTTGGCTTCTTTAACGCGCTGGGCGTGATAATGTTAAAGTCGCTGCATTTCTTTTACAAGCATGTGGAGAGCTGGGGCTTGGCGATAATCCTGCTTTCGCTGCTGATAAAGGTGGTTCTCTGGTGGCCGACAGGCAAGAGTCAGAAGGCGATGCGGCGCATGCAAGAGACAATGAAGATCGTACAGCCAAAGATAAACGCCATGAAGAAGAAATACAAGGATGACCCTAACCGCATGAACCAGGAACAAATGAAGCTCTTCAAGGAACACAAGATCAATCCCATGGGAGGGTGCCTGCCGATGCTCTTGCAGTTGCCGGTCTTCTGGGCCTTATATACCACGCTCGCCAACGCCATCGAACTGCGCGGCGTGTCGTTCCTATGGATGGACAACCTGGCCGGCAGCGACCCATTATATATCCTGCCTGTTCTCATGGGGGCGAGCAGTTTTCTGCAGCAGAAGTTCTCGGGTTCTGCCGCCACGGCCACAGGGCAGCAGAAGATGATGATGTATTTCTTCCCGCTTTTTCTCATGGTGATATCCGTTTATTGGCCCGCCGGCCTGCTGCTCTACTGGGTCGTAAGCAACGTCCTCTACATTTGCCAGATATACTGGATAAACAAGACTTGGAAGAAGGGGAGCTTGGAACCGCAGGCAGGATAAAAGATGAACGAGCCATACCTGGAAAGTGTGCAGGCGTTGATCGGTGAGTTCTTTAGTGTGCTGGGCCAGGAAGCCGAAGTTGACGGCGAAGAGAAGGGACGCTACCTCTTGTGTCAGGTGAAACTGCCCCGTGCGGAGGGGCTGATACGAGCGGGGGAAGAGATGGTCTTCATCAACGCCTTGCAATACGTGGTGAACCGGAGCTTGAACGCGGAGGGAAGCAGTTCGTTGCCCAGGGTGATCGTCGACGTGGGCGAACACCGTTTGCGGCGGGAGGAGAGGCTGGTCGAGCTCGGCGCCAAGCTTGCGCGGGAAGTAAAGGAAACGGGAGAGGAAAAGATACTTGAGCCGCTTGACCCCCGTGAACGAAGGGTTGTTCACCTCGCTGTGGCAAAGGAGACGGGCGTAGGTACGCGTAGTATGGGGGACGAGTTTTACAAGAACGTCGTTATCTTCAAGCAAGGGGAAGAGGAGTCCGGGCAGGACGGCTCTTCTCCTGCCGACCTATCATAGCAATCGCCGGCGTGGAGCTCTGGGCAGGCGCAGGCCCTCCGGTCCTTTCCCACACACATTCCTGTTGCATCTTTCTCAGACGAGACAAAGAAGATGACTAGAGGCATACTTGAAGGCCTAGGCGAGACGATCGTCGCGGCCGCGACGCCGGCTGGCGTGGCTGCTGTCCACGTGA
>CBDVCL010000138.1:0-6275 GCA_965372475.1 uncultured bacterium
GGTATTCGGCTATCACTTTCTCGGGCAAGGCATCAGTCATCGATGTCTTGATAAACCCCGGCGCTATGGCATTTACCGTCACCTTGCGCTTGCCCACCTCCTTGGCGAGGGATTTCGTCAGGCCGATCAGCCCCGCCTTGGAAGCGGAATAATTGGCTTGGCCCGCGTTTCCCATCAAGCCGATGATAGAAGAGATGTTTACCACCCGCCCGGCTTCGCTCTTGAGCAGAGGTCTCAATGCCGCGCGGCAACAGTTAAAGGCGCCCTTAAGGTTGATATTGATGACAAGGTCCCACTCCTCCTCGCTCATGCGCATTACCAGGTTGTCGCGGGTAATGCCTGCGTTATTCACGAGTATGTCCAGCCCTCCCAGCGACGATACAGCCTTCTCCACCATCGCCTCGGCGTGCGCCGACTTGCTGACATCGGTAATCACGCTCTCGGCGCGCACCCCCGTCGCGGCCACTTCCCCCTTTGTCTTCTCCAACTCCTCCTGCTTGACGTCCGCGAGGAGCATATCGGCTCCCGCCTGCGCCAGGGTCAGGGCTATCTCCTTGCCTATGCCCTGCGCCGCGCCCGTCACCACAGCGATCTTTCCCTTCAGGTCTATCTGTATCATCCTCTGTCCCCTGCTATTGGTGAATGGTCGTGGCTGAGTGATATTCCAAGCATACGCTTGGGATAGTTCTTAAAGTTTTGAACGTTTAGAAGGTTGAGAACGTTAAAAAGACAGAACTTTCAAAACATTTAACTTTCAAAACATTCTAAACTATTTAACCATTCACCTTCTTCCTATATTCCTCCAAACTGGCCATATCCTTAACATTATCCACCTCAGCTTCCGGCAAGATCTTCTTGATCATCGGCCCAACCACGCGCGGGCCTACTTCAAGGTATCTCCTTGCGCCCATCGAATGCATCTTCTTAACGCTCTCTACCCAGCGTACGGGATTATCTATCTGGCGCGCCAGCGCCTCAGTGATCGCCGCTGTCTCTCTCGTCGCCTCGGCGGAACAGTTGGCCACAATGGGGGTGTGTGGCGGCATCATCTTCCCTGAGCCGGCTTTCTCCTCCAATAAAGAGGCCATTTTCTCAGCCGCCGGCTTCAGCAACGGCGAATGAAACGGCCCGGAAACAGCAAGGCGAACGGCCCGCTTCGCTCCCTTATCCTTCGCTATCTCCATCGCTCTTTCCACCGCGGCCTTGTGCCCGGAAATGACCACCTGGCCCGGGCTGTTGATATTGGCCACGACCACCGTCTCGTCAGCCGCGGCCGCACTGCACGCTTCAGCTACCACGTCCTGCTCAAGGCCAAGTATCGCCGCCATGCCGCCCACACCGTCTGCGGCCGCCGCCGTCATGAACTTGGCCCGCTTGCTTACCAACTCCACCGCGGTGGCGAAATCAAAAGCCCCGGCGGCGGCGAGCGCCGTGTATTCGCCCAGGCTGTGCCCCGCCATCACCAGGGCTTCCCCGGCCAGGCCTTTCACCAGGTGATAGGCAGCGAGACTCGTGACCAACAAGGCGGGCTGGGTATTTGTTGTGCGCGCTAATTCTTCAGGCGGCCCCTCGAAGCACAGCTTGCCCAGGTCAAAACCCAGGATCTCCCCCGCGCTCTTGTAGAAGCCGCGGCAGGTCTCGTCGCTATCGGCGAGGTCCTTGCCCATGCCTACGTATTGCGCCCCCTGGCCGGGGAATACTATTGCTAAATCGCTCATTTCATTCCGTCGCTGGTCGCTTGTCTCTGGTCGCTAGTGCTGACAGGAAAAACCAGCGACGAGCGACGAGACACGAGCAACAGCCCTGTCAGAGCCTTATGAGACTCGCCCCCGTCGTGAACCCGGCGCCAAACACCGCGAGCACTACCAGGTCCCCGCTTTTGAGCCGTCCCTGCTCTATCGCCTCGTCAAGCCCGATCAAGGTGGTAGCGGACATGGTGTTGCCATAATCCTTGATATTGGAGAGGAACTTCTCGGGCGGCAGATTCATCCATTTGGCTACGCCGAATGTAATGCGGTCGTTCGCCTGGTGCGGGATGATCAGCTTCACATCCTCAGCCTTCACGCCGCACTTGTCCATGACCTTGAGGATAGAAGCGGACATCGTTTTAACCGCGTATTTGAAAACGGCAGTGCCGTCCATGGTAATGGCGTGCATTTTCTTCTCCAGCGTTTCCGCACTGGGTGGGTTGCGGGACCCGCCGCCCGGCACTATCAACAGCTTGCCACCGCTGCCGTCCGCCGCAAGGTGATGCCCCAGGATCTCACCCTCGCCTTCAGCCGCAGGCTGCAGCACCATTGCCCCCGCGCCGTCGCCGAAAAGAACACAGGTGTCCCTGTCGTCCCAGTTGAGAATACTGCTCATCACCTCGGCGCCGATGAAGAGCAGGTTCTTATGCTCGCCGCAGGCAACGAGTGAGCTGCCGACAGCAAGCCCATAGACTGAACCACTGCACGCCGCGCTCAGATCCATCGCCGCGGCGCCCTTGGCCTTTAAGGCGTCCTGGATTATCGAGGCGGTATTTGGAAACGCGTAGTAGTCAGGCGTTCCCGTCGCAACCAGCACGCAGTCCACGTCGCCGGGGGCAAGCCCCGCTTTGTCTAGTGCTATGCGCGCGGCTTCAAGGCCCAGTTGCGAAGCCCCTACCCCCCGCTCGGCGATGTGGCGCTGGCATATCCCCGTGCGTGTCCTTATCCACTCATCGCTAGTGTCCACGATCTTTTCCAGGTCCTTGTTCGTCAGGACCTTGGGCGGCAGGTAGCGGCCCGTGGAGGTCACCTTTACCTTTATTATCTCAGCCATCGCCAACCTTTCGATCTAGCTCCAGTTCCAGTTCCTCGTTCAGGCCCGTCTTCTTGCACTCTGCGGCTACGCGGATGGCATTGCATACCGCACGCGGTCCTGAGCGGCCGTGTCCCACCAAGCATAGGCCGCTTAAACCAAGCAGAGGCATGCCGCCGTACTCCTCGTAATCCGTCTTGCGCTTCAGATTAGCAAGCGCGGGAGTGGCCAGCAACATTCCCAGCATGGCCAGCGGGTTGCGCTTCACCTCGCTCTTGATGCTTGCCTTCATGAAGCGCAAGGCGCCCTCGGCCGTCTTGAGGAAGACATTGCCCACGAATCCATCGCAGACAACCACATCGAATCCCCCCTGGAAGACAGTGTTCCCCTCGACGTTGCCGTTGAAGTTCTCCAGTCGCTCGCTCAATAGGGCGTAGCATTCCCGCGAGAACTCGTTGCCTTTGCTGCTTTCCGCGCCGATATTCAGAAGACCGACGCGCGGCTCCTTGACACCGAGCAGCTTTCTCGCGTAAACCGTACCCATCACGGCGAATTGCAGGAGCTGAAACGGCTTGCAATCCGTATTAGCGCCGGCATCAACCACAACCGTCGCGCCGCCTTCGAGATTAGGGATGGGCGTGGGCAAGGCAGGCCTGCTCACCCCTTTTAGCCGGCGCACGTTTAGCAGTGCCGCGGCCATCATCGCACCGGTGTTGCCTACTGAGAAGGCGGCATCCACCTCACCATGCCGCACCATCTTATTGCAGACGATGATGGCGGAATCCTGCTTCGTCTTAAGCGCATCCGTCGGGTTGTCGCCCATGGCGATGACCTGGGTTACCCGATGGAATTCCAAGCCGGGGGCCGTGCCGCCCTGATCGGCGAGCTCGCGTTCCGCCTTTTCCGTGCCGACCAGGACCAGGTCAATGTCGGGGAAGGTCTTACGAGAAACGATCGCTCCCTCTACTATCGCGCGTGGGGCAAAATCGCCTCCGTCCGCGTCAATTGCCACGCGTAAGGACGAGCTCAAGAAGAAGCCCCCTTTGTCACTTCCATTCCCCTGTAATAGCCGCAGTGAGGGCAGAGGCGATGGGGTAGTTTCTTCTCCCCGCATTGCGGGCACAGGGAGAGCATGGGGGCGGACAGCTTCCAATGCGTACGCCGCTTCTTTCCTCTGGTCTTAGAATGTCTCCTCTTGGGAAGGGCCATTATTGCTTTCTCCTTCTATACTAATTCTACGTTGCCTTAATATAAAAAAACATATCTTCCGCGTTCAGAAGCATGAAGGGAGATTATATTGGAAAATCCCTCTTGAGTCAATCTTTTTCTTGCGCCGCCAAAGCGCGGAGAACGCGGCACCCTTCGCCTCACGGAGTTTACCCTGAGAAAGCGATAGCGCATCGAAGGGTTCGCTCCCGCCGTCGCCGAGGCTTCCGCCGCCGCTAAAGCTATGGCGGACAAGATGGCGGGCAGGCCCTGAACCGAAGCGCAGACAGCGCGCCTGGTTCAGGGCAGGCAGGGCGCGGAGGCAACTTTAGCGAATTTTCTCCTTCAAGCGCGTGTAGACGCCCGGGGGGACGAAATCACGTACATTCCCGCCATGGCTAGCGACATCCTTGACCAGGGAAGAGCTGAGAAAGGAGAATTCTTCGCTCGGCGGCATGAATACGACCTCGAAATCGCTTTTGAGGCGACGGTTCATCAAGGCCATCTGGAACTCGTATTCGAAGTCCGAGATCACCCTTAACCCGCGAACAACAAAGAGGGCCTTCTTCTTCTCCGCGTAGGCGGTGAGAAGCCCCGAGAACGACTCCACCTCCACTCCCTTAACGCCGGCAAGGGCTTCCTCAAGCATCTTCACCCGCTCTTTCGTGTTGAACATTGTCTCGCCGCTCAGCCGCGCTACGGCTACCAGAATGCGAGGAAAGACCTTCAATACTCTCTTTATGATATCAAGGTGGCCGTTTGTAGGCGGGTCAAACGTACCGGGATACAGGACCACTCTACTCATTATCTGCCTCCTTTTGTTTTCTTTCGCTAATGGGCTACTTTGCGCGGAAGCCGCGGCACGCTACGGCAGTAGCGTCGAAGCGCTCCTCCGTCTAGAAATGCAAGGGAGCGCTTCCGTGTCGCGGAGGTCGCGGAAGAACGGTCATTTTCCGCGCTTGCCGCGAAGATTCCGCGTTCTCCGCGAGGGATTCAGGCAAGGTAACCCATTACTGCTAATCCCTTCTTATGTAAACCGACAGAACCGTATCACCAAAAGGCCTTTCCTTTTCGAGCACCAGGCCTTCCATTTTCTCCAGCCGATCGTCACGGGAAGAATGGCTGTATACCAGGACACCATTTCCGCTCAACAGCTTCTGCAGATGATACTCCTCGATCAGCCCGAAACCATTCACCTGATAAGGGGGGTCAAGCACAATAATATCAAACTTTCGCCCGCCATGCAAAAGATCCCTTACGCAAGTCTCGGCCTCGCCGCTGATGATCTCCACTTCCTCGTCAATGCCAATATCCTGCAGGGCAGCTTTCAGATCTTCGCTGTCCCGTTCTACGAAGCATACCTCAGCCGCGCCGCGACTAAAGGCCTCTATACCTACGGCCCCGCTACCCGCGAAAAGGTCAAGGAAACGGGCTTCTTGTATATCTCTTGCCAACACGTTGAAGAGGGCAGCGCGTACACGCGCGGACATCGGCCTTATTTCACGTCCCCGCGAAAAACGTATCTTCCTCCCCTTTAAGCAACCGGCGATGACACTGATGGAGCCCATTATCTGTCCCCCTGCGCGAAGAAAAGTAACCCGCCACCAAAGAATGGGAAATCATTCCGTCCGGGGGCCGCCTTTCAACTCGTATTCTTCCAATACGCTGTATTCCGCTCCCGTGGGCTTGAGAACGCTCTCGTAGAGGCGGAAGCATCCGACCCTCATATCGCCGGGAGCTCCCGACCGGTTGCCTTCGGCCGTCCTCAGTATTTCCGCTGCTCCCAGGCGCGACCGGAACCGCCCCAGCGTAAGGTGAGGGTGAAATTTCCTGCGTTCTTTCCTGTAACCCGCACGGGCGGTTACCCTCTCAATGGCGGATTGCAGCCCCATCAGGGCCTCCCCGCCGTCTACTCCCAGCCACAGTATCCTCGGGTTCGACGGCCGCGGGAAACACCCAATGCCGCCGGCGGCGATGCTAAAACCTGCCAGCGAGTCCCTCTCCTCTCCTAATCCGTGCTTCAGCTTGCTGTATCTGTCCTGCTCGACCGGCCCAAGAAACTTCAGCGTCAAGTGAATGCTATCGGCACGCGCCCAGCGCACATCCGCCCTTATCGCGGAAAGGCCCTTGATCAATCGCGTACAGTATTCCTTCCAGCTATCCGATAAGGGGATGGCGATAAATGCCCTGTTGATGTCCTTTTCATCGGGCATAACATATTCCGCCTTCTTGGGCGCAGCATGCTGCGCCCCTCCTTGCGTTACGGACTTGCTGCCCCCTCCGCCTTG
>CBDVCL010000139.1:0-6269 GCA_965372475.1 uncultured bacterium
CTCGTGCGAAGCCCGAGGTTCTTATCCGCATCAGGTGTTAATGAATAGGAAGAATCATATCATCGCTTTCATCTTGATCCTGCTTGCCAATAGGCAGCTTTACGCTTACACGCCTACGCCAATACCCGGCGCGTCGGCAGACAGCATCATAGCCAGCGGCGCCTCCTGGAAGGCGAGCGCCACGGAGGAGTCCGGCTGGACCGGGATAGGATACAACGACCAGGGATGGTCCGCCGCCGCACTTTACACGCTATACGGGTTGGCGCCCGCCGATTTCCTGCCGGATTTTACAGGCTCAGCGGCTTCTTTTATCTGGGTCGTCAACGCTCAACTGCCGGACGTGGCCTATTTCCGCGCAAAATTCAGCCTGGCTTCCGTACCTGATCTATGCCAATTGCGGATCTGGGCGGATGATTACTTCGACCTATATATCAACGGCACGATGCTGATGGGGGACCCTTACGATGGGTCATACACCACGGAATCATATACGGTCACCGTGGATCCGGGCTTGCTGGTGGCGGGAGTCAACGTTGTAGCGGTGCGCGTGGTAGATTCGCCGGAGGCAGGCGTCCCCGCCACCAATCATAACTCGCTGGCTTTCGACCTGAGAGTAATAAACGCCCTGGGGCCGGCCCCCACGCCTACTACGGCACCGACCAGCACGCCCACACCGCCGGCGGAGCTGCAGCTTGAGAAGGCCGCGGCAGCGGATATCGTGGCAGGTGGAGGTGCTGTGACCTATTACCTGAGTTACGCCAATACGGCGGTGGACGAGGTTGACATCGTCTGGATCGTAGACAGTTCCTTTTCCATGCTTGATGAGCAGCAAGCGATAGCAGACAATGCCTCTTCATTCTTCTCTACGCTGGGTGGCACCAGCTTTCGCGTCGGCGTCGTTGACTTTTGCGTCTGGGACCATGCGGGAAGCATGTACGCGACGCGTCGCGAGGCGATCGACAGGGACGGGGCGCATCACGGCGCGGCGGATGGGGCGGGTGAATTCACGACGGTGCAGGCTGAGTTCTCGTCGATGATAACGGGCGTCGGCATAGGGGGCAGCGGCGTTGAGCGGGCGTTCGTCAGCCTGCAGGAGTCGCTTAGCTTGCTCTTCACTTTCCGCGATGAGGCGCGCAAGGTCTTCATCCTGGTTACGGACGAAGTGGATTTTGATTACGAGTATGGGGCGGAGTGGGACCAGTGGACGGGCATACTGCCGCAGACGGTGGAGATGATGCGTGCCGCCGGTGTCGTGGTCTACGTTATCGGTCCCTACATACAGGATTACTGGGAGCGTGCCACCAACCATTACTGGGACAACACGCCCGATGTCTACCACCCGCGGGCGATGGGCATCTGCGCGGCAACCAACGGCATCTTCCAGGACATAGACACCCCCAACTGGGCCTCCACCCTCTCGGCCATCGCCGGTGACATCGCCAAGCTGTCCGCCAAGGACGCGGTGGTGACAGATACCCTTGCCGCCGGGCTGTGCTACACATCGTCGAGCCCGGCTGCTGACGCGGTGCTGGGACAGTTGGTGGTATGGGACCTGGGTACGGTCGGCGCGGCGACCAGCGGCACGCTGACACTGGTGGCCGAGGCCTGCGGCGTGCTCGGGGGCGAAAGCCTGGAAAACAGCGCCTTTTTCACCAGTTCGTCAGCGTCGGATCCGGTCAGCGCAAGCGGGGTGATGGTGGATATAGCTACGCGGACCAGGACCCCCAGCGATACCTCGACCCCCCTGCCGACGATGACCGAGAGCTTCACCTTGAGCCCTTCTTTCACGCCGAGCGATACCTCGACGCCTCTGCCGACGATGACGACGAGCTTCAGCGCGACCCCCTCCTTGAGCCCGAGCAGGACAAGCACGCCATTACCTACTTATACCACTACTACTACCACTTCGCCGACCCCTAGTCTCTCACGCACGTTTACTATCAGTCACAGCTCCACGCCCACGCCCACGCCGAGCAGCACCAGGACCGCGAGCGAGACAAGTACGCCTCTTCCCACGATGACCGCCACGCTCAGCGGCAGTATCACCCTTAGTCCCTCGCACACGAGTACACCACTGCCGACGCTGACTTACACCATGACCATTCATAGCTGGACGACTACCCCGACCTACAGCGAGAGCGCCAGCCATACGCCCAGCTGGACGCCGACGCCTAGTTGTACGGAGTCGGCGAGCTACACCCCTAGCTGGACGTTGAGCGCGACGCCGAGCTGGACGGCAAGCGCCAGCCCGTCCGCGACGCCGAGCTGGAGCGAGACGCCCACGCCTACAAGAAGCCTCACGACTACCCTGACGGCGAGCCCTTCGATCACGCCCAGCGCAAGCCCTACGGCTTCCGCGACACCAAGTCCCACCTCGTCGCTCACGCCAAGCCCTACTTGGACGCCGACGCGCACGTCAACGTCAAGCCGCACGGCCACGATCACGGCGACTGGAACGCGCACGCCCACTTTCAGCGCCAGCGCCACGCACTCGCTCAGCCATACGCGCACCGACAGCGCCAGTGCTTCTCCCACGGCGACGCCAAGCTCATCGGCCTCGTTGACGCTTAGCGCCACCTGGACGCCGACGCGCACGCCTAGCCCCGTATATTCGGCGACAGGTACGCCCAGTTTTACGCCCACGCGGACGCTAAGCTCCACTCCTGACCGCAGGTATTATCGCCTGCGAGCGGAGCTCTACAACACAGCGGGCGAGAAACTGCTGGAACTTGCCACGGTCGAGACGCTAAGCTTCGAGGTGACGCTGGTGCGCTGGCGCCACGGCCGCGCGGTGGTCGAGGGGTATCACGAGGAGATATACCTGGAGGACCAGGACGGTAACACTATTCTTACCTGGCGCGGCCGCGGCGCGGCGGGTGAGCCCCTGCCCAATGGTTCATACGTGATAAGCGTAGTCGTCAGCTCGCACAGCGGCAGTGACGAGCGAAGCTTCGTGCTGGACGTCGCGGTGCTGTTGCCGGAGCCGGGTCCGCGTCAAGTCGTCGTCAGGCCCAATCCCTACCGGAGGAGGGACGGGGGGGATGTGTGCGTGCGGGTAGGCGGCGGCATGCAAAGATTGAGGATAAGGATCTACACCATCGGCGGGGAACTGCTGCTTGACGAGCAGAGAGCGGCGGACACTTTCTGCTTTGCGGCGATGCGCATCGCGGCGGGCATATATGTGCTCGTGGTTGAGAGCTGGGACGGGGACGGGATCAAGACACTGAGCGTGAAGAGGCTGATGGTGCTGTGAGCGATTAGGGAACGGCTGTAACCACCAAGACACCAAGACACCAAGGAATGCGAACGCACCTTGCTCCTGGATAACGGCAGGTGGCTTCTCCGATGTGACGGTGAGCACTCATTGGTCTGTGAGGATGGTAGAGAAGGCGAAACGGGGACACCAAGACTCGTCAAATATTTGAGACACCAAGGACTTGACCCTAACTTGGTGCCTCAAAGAAGGTACCATACTTGGTGCCGCACGTTAGCGTGGAGCACGACTGACAAGACCAACAAGTGCTCTCCTGTGAACGGAGAAATAAGGTAGACGTTATCTAAGAAAAGGGGTGCCATTCTTCTTGGTGCCTTGGTGTCTTGGTGGTGAGAAAGAAGAACGTGTGAGGTACTGATAGCGAGACGGGGAACGGTCTGTTCGGGTCGTTCCTGGTGCGTCGCATTTCGCATTTCGTCTTGTAGGCAAACGAGATGCGAGGCACGCTGCACGACGCACGAAGCAAATAGGGAGAAACAATGAGACTAGAGACGATACGAAGCTGGTTGCTGATGTTTACCGTCGCCTGGTGTGGCGCGGTAGTGATGGCCCTGGAGATCATGGGCACGAGGATCATCGCGCCCCTCTTTGGCGCTAGCCTTTTTGTATGGACGGCGCTGATATCGACCACGCTTCTGTCGCTGGCCGCGGGGTATTGCCTGGGAGGGTACCTCGCGGACAAGCATAGCGGTGGCGGTGGGGAGGGAGAGCCTGTCTCTGCAAGAAACGAGGACCTGGTCTACGTGATGCTGGGCGTCTGCGCCCTATGGTTGCTGGTCTTGCCCCTGTTCAAGGGGCCCTTGATGCTCCTGGGCATGAAGTTCGGCTTGCGCGGGGGCGCTTTGCTTACCGCGGCACTGTTGTTCTTTCTTCCCCTGGGAGCACTGGGTGCGGTGGGTCCGCTGGCGATAAGGGTGCTCTCGCGCCGCCTGGAAGTGGTGGGCCGTAAGGTGGGGCTGATCTACGCGGTGTCGACCCTGGGGAGTGTTTTTGGCACCCTGGCGGTGGGTTTCTGGCTTCTGCCGGTGATAGGGTTGAAAACGATCCTTCTTATCCTCGCCGTGAGCAATTTTTCTCTCTGCGCATGTTACTTCGCCTTGCGGCGGCGAGGGAGACGCGTGGCCCTGATCGTGCTGGCGGCATTGATAGGAGGCGCCTTGGCGGGAGCCGCAGAGGATGAAAGAATAGAAGGGATCGTCTACGCGGGACAGAGCGTCTACGGCCAGTTGGCGGTGCTGGAGTTGGGGGATAACAGGCTGCTGCTACTTGACGGCATAGTGCAGTCCGGGGTCAATATGCAGGATATGCTCTCTTGCTTCGACTATATCACGGCGATCGAGCGGCTGGCCTTCGCTTACCACCCCGAGCCGCAGCGCTGGCTGATGATCGGCGTGGGCGGCGGCGTGATGGCCACCTCCCTGCGGCGCAGGGGAGTCAGCGTCGACCTGGTGGATATCGACGCGCGCATGGGCGAGGTGTCGCGCGAGTTCTTCGGTTTGCCGCCGGGCCCGGGAGCGTTCTACCCCGCTGACGGCAGAGCTTACCTGGAAAACAGCGTCGAGAAATACGATGTAATAGTTCTTGATGTCTACAGCGGCGAGTCATGCCCGGCGCACCTGACCTCGCTCGAGGCCTTCGCCGCGGCCGGGAGCCGTCTGCGGGGGGACGGATTGCTGATCATCAACTTCCTCGGCCGCCTTTCCGGCCCCGAGGCAGTAGTGACCAATGCCGTGGGCAGGACCCTGCTGGAGGTTTTCGGCCGGGTCTACATGCATTACCGGGGCAGTGCCAGCGATTTCAACAACGTCTTCTTCGTTGCCATGGACGGGGATGGTGCGATAGACTTCAGCAAGGAAGTGCCTGTGCGGGAACCACTGCGAGGAAAGGTTGAGCAGGTCCTGTATCGCCGTATGCAGGTTGAAGCTACGCGTGGCATGATCCTGACCGATGACTATAACCCCGTGGATTATCTCGATTGGCGCATGCGCGAGCATTGGCGCGCCGAGACGGTTCGCTTCCTGGGAGCCGAGAAGCTGGCAAGGATGTGGTGAGGAATTGATCGGGGGTCGGTTTTCGGGAGTCGGGTGTCGGTTGCCAGGGCCGGCAACGGCTTTTAACCACGACGGCACAACGAATAACAGGAGTCGAGCTTTGCGATTGATGTGGCAAAAGGAAAGGCATCGGCCCCGATGTGCGTCGTGCCGTTGTGGTGAAAGAAAGTGTCATGCCTGACGTACTTCGTGCCCATGTGGTTAGCTGAAGTGTTGGAGCTTTCGGGATGCAGAATGCGTTTGAATACGATACGGGGGCGTGATAAAATGGTTTCTCTTGACGATGGTGGAAGCATAAACAGAGGGAGGGATGATGCGTACGAGAGCTCTTGGGACGCTGATGGTGTTAGGGTTAGGCCTGGGGCTGATGATCCCCGTCAAGTGCGAGGCAGAATTGCTGGAAGTAGGCGAGAAGTCACCGTCGTTCTTCATACGTGACCTCGATGGCAAGAAGTGGCAGCTTCATGTCTACATCTACCGCAGCAAGGGGAAGAAGGCCGTACAGCCTATCTTCGTGCTGGACTTCTTCGCCACCTGGTGCAAGCCCTGCAAGGGGATGCTGCCCCACATGCAGAAACTCGCGGCGAAATACAAGGACCGCGACGTGGCGTTTCTGCTCATTGACCATACCGAGAAGAAGGAAGTGTTCGCCAATTGGGTAAAGGCAAACAAGGTCAGCATCGCGGCGGCGTATGACGCCAACGGCCGCCTAATGGCCAAGCGTTTCATGGTGGAATCGCTGCCCACGCTCTATATAATCGGACGAGACAAGAGGATAGCCCTTGCTATCCAGGGAGGCGGAGAAGACAAGGCGGCACGCGTCAAGAAGGCGACGATGGTACAGGCCGTGATCAAGGAATTGCTCGCCCTGGATGATGAGGAGGAGGAGGAGGAGGAGGAAGAAGTAAAAAGGAAAAAGTGAGAAGGAAAAAGGTAAAGGGTGA
>CBDVCL010000140.1:0-6269 GCA_965372475.1 uncultured bacterium
GGCATCGTCCAGACGGTGTAATGGCTGTTAATCAGGGTGACATAGGCTATTAGTTCGGGATTTTGGGCGGCTCTTGCCTCTGGCTTGCTCTTGTCTTCAAGCGTCTTCGTGGTCCCGGCCTTGGCTCCTAGCGTTGGGGTGTGTTCTGCCGCGGCAGAGTCCTTCTTGGTCTTGCCCTCGGACGCACCCGTTTCTTTCTTGTTTTCACCAAGCCAGGGGATGATATCAGGAAACCAGACTTGGCCGAAGATAGGCAGGTTACGCTTGCAACCGGACAACATCATGCCTGCCAAGAACGCGACCATGAAAGGGGAGATTCGTGACCTAGTATTCATATGCGATGACGAGCGGACTATCAACGTGAGATTGACAAAGATATAGTTAATCTTGATTCTATTCTCTAACCTGCTAAGTGTCAAGGAAAAACGGTTTTCGTGGGGTGCTAGGAGCTCATTCAAGGGGAGTAAACACCAGTAGACGATACGAGGCGGCGGATTGCGCCGCCAAACGCCATTCTCGTCCGTCCTTCGACTTTAGCGTTATTTCGCTATCACCCGGTTCAACGACAAGTCCTTCGACATCGTCGGGGAACGCTGCCTCCAACTGGAGCAAGTGGGCCCCTTGCTTGGCTCCGAAGTCCTTTTGCGCGCTGGGGCTGGCGAAGCACACACGGTTGTCCTCGGTCAGCACCACGTGATCAGAATCCACTTTCCATAGAAATTCAAAGAGGCGCTGGACATCACCACCGGAGCTATGCCCTGAATCTCGCACGGAGAGGGGTTGCGCGGGCACCGGAGACGTCTTCTCCATTCGTTTGCGCTCTACCAGCCAGAGAGCAGCGCTGACGGCAAGGCAGAGGATAAACGCGAGAAAATGCACCAGGCGCAGGCGCACGCGTTGATTGGCGGACAGCGACAAGCGGGGCAGGTCCAGCCTGAGAACGCCGTGCCACTCACGGCCGTCATGCAGGGACAGGTGCAGTGACGCCTCCTCGCCGGCTTGATCGTAAGACCAGTTGACGAAAGCGGGGGTGTGGTGGAAAGCCTCGAGAAAACCCGGCGAGAGCGGCTTAATAGTCGATAGCGTCCTGGGCTGGCTGGCGTAAAGGGGTTTGCCGTTGATATCATAGACCACGCCGCGATGAAACCCCAGCTTATTGGCACTGCCAAGGGTGTTGAGCAGCAACAGGTCGTCTTCCATTGCCAGGGCCTGTCCCAGGAAATCGGCGTATAAACGGGCCTGACGCTCTCTCTCCGCCTCTTGTACCTCGCGCAGCCCGTTCTGAGCCCAGTTCTCGATGATCGAGGCAAGAGCGAGGAAAAGGATCCCCAGGAGGAGCAGGGCGCCAAAAAGGGGTATATACTGACTGCTTTTGGAACTCATAACCGCGCATATTATAGGGCAGCTTGTATGAAAGTTCAAGTTGACAAAGGCCCTGTTTAATACTATACTACCCAGTTCACGTCTATGTAAGAGGCACGAAGATGATTAAGTCTTGGAGAAGGAAAATAGAGGCCATTGATCAGCAGATCGTGAGGCTCCTGGATCGGAGAGCCAAGGCGGCCAAGGCCATCGCCAAAGTAAAGGCACGCGAGGGACTGCCCTATCACGTGCCTGAGCGGGAACGGCAGGTGCTGAACCGTGTGAAGGGATGGAGTGAGGGCGATTTCCCGCGCAGCGGGCTCGAGGCCGTGTATCGCGAGATAATTTCCGGCTCCCTATCCCTGGAGAAGCCCCTCGCAGTGGCGTATTTCGGCCAGCGGGCAACCTTCACCCACCTTGCCGCCATCTCCAGATTCGGCAGCTCTGCTGAATACATCCCATTGACGATAAGGGAGATATTCACCGAGGTGGAGAAGGGAAATGCCGATTACGGCGTCGTGCCCGTTGAGAACTCGACTGAGGGAGTTATCACACATACGCTCGACATGTTTATGGATACCGGCTTGGTGATATCGGGGGAGATCCTCATGGAGATACATCACTGCCTGCTATCGCATCAGCGCTCGCTCGGCGCGATCAAGCGTCTCTACTGTAATGCCCAGCCCCTGGCGCAGTGCCGCAAATACGTGCGCACGCACCTCAAGGGACGCAAGATCATCGAGGTATCCAGTACCGCCGAGGCCGCCAAACTTGCCGCGAGGAAGAAGGACAGCGCGGCGATAGGCGCCAAGCTGGCCGCGCAGGAGTACGGCCTGCGCGTCGTAGCGCAGAATATCGAGGACGCGCGGCACAATATCACCCGCTTTCTCGTCCTGGGCAAGAACAGCAGCGCCAGGAGCGGCAGGGACCGCACTTCGATCATGTTCCTCGTCAAAGACCGTGTTGGCGCCCTCATCTCCGCCATTGAACCTTTGAAGAAGTACCGGGTGAATATGACCAGCATCGAGTCTCGGCCTTCGCGCAAGCGGCCCTGGGAATACTACTTCTTCATCGACATTGAGGGGCACGCGTCTGATGTGAAGCTGGAGAAGGCGATCAAGGAGCTTAAGCGTCATTGCTTGATGGTGAAGGTGTTGGGGTCCTACGCGAGGGGCGATTAAGTGTGAAGCGTTGCTCGTGAAGCGTGAATCGTGCGTTGCGAACACACTTCACGAATCACGTCTCACGCATCACGCAGGAAGGGAGGAATCGTGGCCGGGAATGCGCATAGCAGAAAAAGAACACATAACGAAACTACAGGCCTACAAACCGGGCAAACCGATTGAAGAGCTCAAGCGTGAGCTCGGGTTGGAAAAGGTAGTTAAGCTCGCTTCGAACGAGAGCCCCATCGGGCCATCGCCGCACGCGCTCAAGGCGATAGGGAAGTTTGCGCGCGCCCTTAATCGTTATCCCGAAGGTTCCTGCCCCCTGCTCAAGCAGGCACTGGCAAAGAAGTTGGGCGTAGGCGTTGAATCCCTGATCCTCGGCAACGGTTCCAACGAGATCCTGGTGCTTCTCGCCCAAGTCTTCCTCGGCAAGGGCGACGAGGCGGTGATGGCCACGCCGACGTTCCCCATCTATCGCATCGCTACCGAGATGGTAGGGGCCACAGCCGTGCAAGTGCCCTTGCTGAGCGGCGTGCATGACCTTATCGCGATGGCTGCTGCGGCCAACCGCCGCACGCGTCTCGCCTATATCTGCAATCCGAACAACCCCACGGGTACCGCGGTCAATGCCGCACAACTGGACCGCTTCCTCGTTGCCACCCGTCAGAGGAAACTCCTGCCCGTAGTGGACGAGGCTTACTACGAGTACGCCGTGAGCAAGGGATACCCGCGCACGCTGGAGCTTCTTAAGCGTGGTCGAGAGATCGTCATAACCAGGAGCTTCTCCAAGGCGTATGCACTCGCCGGCCTGCGCGTCGGTTACGCTATAGCGCCTGCCTGGGCCGTAGCGGCGATGGAACGTGTGCGCCAGCCCTTCAATGTAAACTCTCTCGCCCAGGCGGCAGCGCTCGCCGCGCTCACCGACAAGGCCCATTTCAAGCGCTCCCTCGCCGTGACCCGCGAGGGACTGGCTTACCTTGGGAGGGAGCTAAACGCACTTGGCTATCGACCCTTGCCGAGCAAGGCGAACTTCCTATACTTCAAGCGCCCGGGTGCAGAGGCCTATTGCGCGGCCTTGATGCACTTGGGAGTGATCGTGCGCGCTGTAGGTGACGATGGCGTGCGCGTAACCGTGGGTCTGCCGCGCGAGAACCGCAGGCTGATCCGCGCCATGAGATCTTTACCACCTGTGCAAGGAAAGGATGGGCAGAAATGATCATCACCATGGAGGTGAAGGCCAGCCAGAAGCACATCAGGGCCGTGCGTGACAAGGTAAAGCAACTCGGCTTCGTGCCTAACCTTCTACAGGGCAAGGAACGCACGCTGATCGGCGTGGTGGGTGACACCAAGTCCATAGGCGTAGAGCAGTTCTCGAGCATGTCGGGTGTCGAGAACGTGGTGCGCATACTCAAGCCCTACAAGCTTGCCGCGAGCGAGATGAAGTCGCGGCCCAGCGAAGTGCGCGTGGCGGGGGGCGTGAAGCTGGGCGGCAAGCGCGTGCATCTTATAGCCGGCCCCTGCACCGTGGAGGGCCTGGAGATGCTGATGCGCATCGCCAAGGCGGCGAAGCGCGCGGGGGCGACGTTACTGCGCGGCGGCGCCTTTAAGCCGCGCACCTCTCCCTACTCCTTCCAGGGCCTGGGCGAGATCGGCCTGCAGTTCCTGGCGCAGACGCGCGAGGCCACGGGCCTGCCCGTGGTGAGCGAAGTACGCGACCTGCGCAGTGTCGATCTCGTGGCGCGCTACTCGGATGTGCTCCAGGTAGGAGCGCGCAACATGCAGAACTACGACTTGCTGATCGAGCTGGGCCGGGTGCAGAAACCGGTACTGCTGAAGCGCGGCCTTTCCGCCACTCTGGAGGAGTTGTTGCAGGCAGCAGAATATATCCTTAAGGGGGGCAACGAGCGCGTAATCCTCTGCGAGCGCGGCATTAGGACCTTTGAGCGCGCTACGCGCAATACCCTGGATATCTCCGCGGTGCCCGTACTCAAGCAAAGGTCGCACCTGCCCGTGGTGGTTGACCCCTCGCACGCGGCAGGGGATTGGCACCTGGTGCAGCCGCTGGCGGCGGCGGCTGTCGCCGCGGGCGCGGACGGCCTAATGATAGAAGTCCACGACAAGCCCGACACCGCCGTTTCGGACGGAGGGCAATCATTGAAGCCGAAAAGATTCGCGGCGCTGGTCAAGAGTTGCCGCAAGGTAGCCACGGCGGTGGGGAGGACGCTCTGATTGCGGACCCTTCGACGCGCTGTCGCTTGCTCAGGGCAGGTTGCGGAATTCGCATTGCAGATTGAAGTTATGGAAAAACTCACGATAACAGTTCCCGGAGACAAATCGATATCGCATCGAGCGGTCATTCTCTCCGCTATCAGTGATGGCGCGGTTCGGGTCAACGGATTCTTACCTCTTAACGACACCCAGAACACAGCTGCCATAATCAGGCAACTCGGGGCCAAGATAGAAGAAGAAAATGAAGACGGCACAGCCTTCACTGTGATAGGTGGCGGCCTGAGGGGGCTCGAAGCACCAAGTCGTGACTTAGATGTCGGGAATTCCGGCACGGGGATTCGTCTGTTGTCCGGCCTGCTCTCTGGGCAGCGCTTTGATTCGACGATTACAGGTGATGAACAGATACTGCGCCGTCCCATGGAGAGAATCGTTGAGCCGTTGCGCAAAATGGGTGCGCGCATCGAAGGAGAGAATCAAAGCAAGAACGCGCCGTTGCGTATCACTGCGTGTGAGGGGGCACTTGACGGCATCGAATATGATATGCCTGTGAAGAGCGCGCAGGTAAAGTCGGCTATTCTCCTTGCGGGTCTGTATGCGGATGGCCCTGTGACCGTAAATGAGCAAGTAAGGACACGGGACCACACAGAACGCATGCTGCGACATTTCGGCGTGGACGTGCAAACAAACGGTTTGACGGTTTGCCTCAAGCCGGGGCAATCACTCAAAGCCGAAGAAGTGATGGTACCGGGTGATTTCTCTGCTGCGGTGTTCTCGATTGTAACGGCGATTCTTCATCCGACTTGTGAACTGACCGTGATGAAGGTGGGTCTAAACCCAAGACGCCTCGGACTATATAGCATTCTCAGACGAATGGGTGCAGACATAGAGTACTTGGAAGATAAGGATGCCATTAGTAACGAACCCCGGGGCACTATCGTTGCTGCCAGTAGTCAGCTAGAGGGAGTGGAGGTAACTCAGAAGGAGGTAGACCAGGCTATTGACGAGCTTCCGCTTGTTGCACTTGCTGCGAGCCAGGCAAGAGGGGAAACGGTGGTCAAGGGTGGGGAGGAATTGAAGCACAAGGAGAGTAACCGCATCAAGAGTTCGGTAAGCCTCGTACGCGAGCTGGGCGGCACCGCAGAGGAGACCAAAGATGGTTTCGTCGTCAAAGGAAAGACAGCGGTCAATGATGCAACCGTGCATACGTATGGTGATCACCGCATAGCATTTGCAGCACTGTCAGCAGGCATATTCAGCGGCAAGAATATCGACGTTGATAACGAGGAATGCATGGAGACTTCATACGGCGGCAGCTTTTTGGATAATCTAGCTAAACTTCGGGAGCTAATGCGTGGTAAGTAAAGAGAGTGACGTCATCGCCATAGACGGCCCGTCAGGTTCGGGCAAAAGCACGGTGGCGGCGCGGGTGGCCGCGGAGCTGGGCTACGTCTACTTCAACAGCGGCTACATGTACCGCGCCCTGGCCCTGGCGGCGATAAGCGACGGCAAAGA
>CBDVCL010000141.1:0-6259 GCA_965372475.1 uncultured bacterium
GCGACGCGAGTAGGGGCGCAGCATGCTGCGCCCCTACATATCGACGTTTTGCCGTTGTTCAACCTGGTGCGGGTCCGTCTACTTCTTTTTCAAGTTTTCCGGCCTTAACTGCCTCACCGTCGCGCCCGCGCGCCACATCTCGGAATCCCTGATCTTGGCCAGTTCTTGCTTCAGCTTCTCCGCGTAGTCGGGTGCGCTGTTCGCCTCGAGCACCCGTTTCGTTTCATCGCCCTTCTTCACCCGCTCGTAGAGCTCGTCGAAGACGGGGACCACCGCCGCCTTGAACTTCGGATGCCAGTCCAGCGCGCCGCGCTGGGCGGTAGCGCTGACGTTGGCGTACATGTAGTCCATGCCGTTCTCGCCCACGAGGCGGATCAAGCTCTGCGTGAGCTCCTCCACCGTCTCGTTGAAGGCCTCGCTGGGGGAATGGCCGTTCTTGCGCAGGCACTCGTATTGCGCCTCCATCACGCCGCCCAGGGCGCCGATGAGGATACCCCGCTCGCCCGTAAGGTCGCTCATCACCTCTTTTTCGAAGGTGGTGGAAAAGAGAAAGCCCGAGCCGATGGCGATACCGAGGGCGATGCAGCGGTCGCGCGCCTTGCCGCTGGCGTCCTGGTGGATGGCGAAACTGCTGTTGATGCCGCTGCCGTCAAGGAAGTTGCGGCGCACGGAGGTGCCCGAGCCCTTGGGCGCGACGAGGATCACGTCGACGTCCTCGGGCGGCACCACGCCGGTTTGCTCGTGGAAGACGATGGAGAAGCCGTGCGAGAAATAGAGAGCGTCTCCCTTCTTCAGGCACTTCTTGATCGTCGGCCACTGGGCCTTCTGCCCCGCGTCGGAGATGAGGTACTGGATCAGCGTGGCTTTCTCCGCCGCCTCGTCCATGGGAAAGAGGGTCTCGCCTTCCTTCCAGCCGTCTTTCTTCGCCTTCTCCCAGTATTCCTTGTGTTGCGGGTATTGGCCGACGATGACCTTGATGCCGTTGTCGCGCATGTTTAGCGACTGCGCCGGCCCCTGCACGCCGTAGCCGATCACGGCTACCGTCTCGTCCTTCAGCACTTGCTGTGCCTTCTCCAGGGGAAACTCGTCCCTAGTGATGACGTCTTCCTCGACGCCGCCGAAGTTCATCTTGGCCATTGTATGCCTCCTTGGGCTTGTTGTTTACGAAGGGAGATTGTATATCATATTGTTGGAGATGTAAAGGAAGTAAGGGGGTAAGGTTGTGTGGAAGCGGGGAGGTAAGGAAAAAGGAAGAAGGAAAAGGGAAAAAGAAAAAAATCGGATGAGCGGGGCTTCTTCCTTCTCCCTTTCTTCTTTTGCCTTCTACTTACCGTCTATCTTGGCCAAATACTCCGCCGCCTTCTCTACGTTCGGATTCAGTTCCAGGGCCTTGAGGAACTGCTCCCTGGCGGTGGTCTTGTCCCCAAGGTTGTTAGCGGTGACACCAAGGTTGATGCGGTAGCGGGGGTTGCTGGGATTCATCTCTATGGCCTTGCGGAAGGAATCAGCCGCCTCAAGGAAATGGGCGTGCGCACGCTTGAATTGCTCTTGCACCTGGGAACGGGTGCCGGTACGTTTCAGGTTGTTCCCTTCCCGCTGGTTCTTCACCGCCATGGAGAAGTAGGCTTCGCCGCTTACCTCGTAGAGCTCGGAACGTTTGAAACCGCGCGCGAGCGCGTCGTCTACGGTTGCCTTGCAGGCTTCGAGGTCGCCCAGTTTACGGTATATTATCGCCAGGTTGGGATAGACGTCCGGTTGGTTGGGGTTTATGGAGAGGGAGACGCGGTAGCCCGCCAGGGCTTTGCGCATCATCTCGTTCGCCGTCTGCTGGCTCGCCGCCTTCTTGCTTTCCTCGTATAGCCTGCCCACGAATTCGGCAAGGGTGTGGGTCAGGGCCACGGAGACGTCTTCGTCCTGCCGCCACTGCTTGTCCTTGTCCATCAATTGGGGGCTTCCCCATTTGTGCGTGGTGCCCTTCTGGTAGAGGAAGTTGATGAAATCCCGACGGTTCTTGTAGTAGAAGGCCAGCTTCTCCCTCACTTCGGGGCGTCGGGAGTCCTCCTGCTCGAGCAGGACCAGGGGAGAGGTAGAAAGAGCCGCGAGCTGGGCGTGCAATTCAGGCAGGGCATTGACATAGAGCTCGCGCGGGCTGACATATTCCAGCAAGCCGTTGTCGTCGGTAACTATCTCAGCCGAGGCGGCAAAGCGGCGCAGGTCGTCATCGGCGGCGACGAAACAACGCAGGAAGGTGTAAGGGGTCATCAGCCGCTTGATGTAGAAGTGCTTCTCGATGCGGTACTCCTCTATCTTCTCATCGAGGAAGGGAAGGGAGAACTTATACTCGGCATCCGAGCCGAGCAGGAGGAAATCACCCTCGGTGAGGTTAACCCACCAGAGGGAGACGTGAGGGAAGACCGCGGCGAAGGTATTGATGATGGTCTTGAAGGTATCAGGGCTGAGGCGGTATCCCTGCAGCCACTGGCAGGCGATGCCGCCCGGCTTGAGCTTGGCGCGCATCGCCTGGAAATACTCCCTGGTGAAGAGGTTGCCGACGCCGCTCATCCAGGGATTGGACGGCTCGGCGATGATCACGTCGAAGTTCTCGCGGTTGAAGAAGATATAGCTGCGCCCGTCGCCGATCACGATCTTGGCGCGATGGTCACGCAGGGGATCGCCGCCGTAGAAGGGATGGAACAGCTTTGCCGCCTCCACCACCTGGGGCGAGAGCTCGAGACAGGTTGTTTTCTTGATCGGATGGAGCAGGGTGGTAGCGAAGGTGGTGCCGGTGCCGAGGCCGATGATCAGCACCTCCTCAGCGCGGGGATGCATCAGCAGGGGCAGGTGGGCGCTGAGCGTTTGCGTGGTCATGTCCGACCCTTCGCTCGAGCCGTCCGTCTTGCCGTTGACGGCGAAGAAGATCTTGGAGCGCCCCTGTATCTTCAGCACCGTGACCGTGCCGCCGGGGCCGTCCTTGTAGTAGAGGAGGTCCTGGTTGCCGCGGGGCAGGTCTTTCAGCTTGGGTTTGAGGTACTGGCGGAAGTACATGTAGCTGCCGCCGAAGACGACCTTGGGGTCGGCGCCGGGAAGCACAAGCAATAAGATAAATGCGGCGAGGGGGAGGGGCAGAAAGTAAGCGGTGATGCGTGCGCCCCGCTTCCTGGCGATCACGTAAAGGCCCAGCGCCAATTGCAGGGCGATTATCGGCAGGCCGGCGCGCTGGGCGCTGAGCAGGGGCAAGAGCACAAAACCGGCGAGAAGCGCACCGATGATCGAGCCGACGCTGTTAGCGGCGTAAAGACGTCCGATGCTTTCGGAGAGACGGGAGGCGCTTCGTGCGTAGGAGGCCGCCGCGGCCGGGAAGAGCGCTCCCGAGAAAATAGTCAAGGGCAGGATGACGATGGCTGCCAGCAGGTACTTGACGAGTGACACGGCGAGGAAGTCATCCTTGCGTGTGCTGAGCAGGTTTGCTGCCAGCAGGGGCAGGCGTGGCAGGAAAAGGGTGACGGCGATCGCGGCCAGCGCCGCGAGGATGAGCAGGATGCCGCAGGAAAGGACCTTGTCGCGGATGCGCGGCGCGAGCCAGGCATAGACGGCGCTGCCCAGTGCCAGGCCGAGAATGAAACAGCAGAGGATGGTGGCGAAGCTGTAGGAGGCGGGGCCGATGTTGGATGCGAGGATACGGGTCCAGATTATCTCGTAATTCAGCGAACAGAACCCGGATAGTGCGAATACTGGGAGAATGTATGTCCGAACCGGCGAAGCGGCGAACCGGCGAACCGGCGAGGAATCAGTGTCTGGCTTGCTCGCCCCGTCGCCCCGTCGCCCCGTCGCCGCTTTGTCCGGGGCATCAGCGCTGTTGCTCGTTGCTAGTTGCTCGTTGCTAGCGTCTCCCTCCTTGCAACCCTGCAACCTTGCGACCTTGCGACCCGTAAATGGCCACCTGCCCAGCGTTGACCAGCCAATAAAAGCGATGATAAGATTCACGGCAACGCCGACCAGCGTCGTCTTGAAGGTACCTAGGTTGGGCAGGAGCAGGAAGCCGCAGATGGTGGCGCCCGCGGCGGCGCCGGCGCAATTGATGCCGTAGAGGAAGCCGCTCTTACGGCTTAGCTGACCGTGCTCGCGGGTGAGGGCCTCTATCAGCAGGGGCAAGGTCATCCCCATCAGCGTCACCGTCGGCAAGAGGATCAGCGTCGAGAGCAGGATGCGCGCCAGGTGATAGAGGGACTGCTGGCCGTAGAAAGCGTGGTAGATAACAGCGAAGAGCGGACGTGAGACGGTGAAAAGCAATGGCACGAGGAGGGCGACGATGGCGATCAGGGCCTCGAGGTTGAAGTATAGGTCCAACAAGTTGTTGCTCGCCGCCCGTTGCTCGTCGCTTGTTGTTTCTGTACCACCTGATGCGGCTTGGGACTCTGGACTCTGGACTCTGGACTGATGGCGTGTGAGCTTGCCTGCGAGAAAAGATCCCAGCGCCAGGCCCGCCATGAAGATCGCCACCACGGTAGCCGCGGCGTATGCGGTTCCCTCAAAGTAGAGGCCGGCGAGGCGCAGCCAG
The DNA here is from genome assembly GCA_965372475.1 of uncultured bacterium. GTDB lineage: Bacteria > Oederibacteriota > JAUXIB01 > JAUXIB01 > JAUXIB01 > CBDVCL01. The sequence continues at coordinate 4,559 of CBDVCL010000141.1, forward strand.
CTTACCTGGTAGATCAATGCGGCGGCGCCGCTGAGGAAGAAGCTGGCGAGTACTATTTTCTCGAGATGTCTGTTCATTTATTGCAGTCGCTAGTCGCTTGTCGCTAGTATATTTCCATCGAAATGGCTGGCAACGAGCAACAACTTATTTTCTGTCAAGGCTCGAGAGAATAACTGACTTGATGCGAGAAGTGAAAACGCCCCTTCCTGTCCTGATTGCCGCCCGAGAGGCTGCGCGCCCACTCGAAGCGGAATTTCTTCAGGCAGAGGCCCACGCCCCAGGCGTCCTGCTGTTCGCTGAACTTCATCTGCTTTATCTTGTCGCTGGTAGCGCCGCGGTCGTAGAAGAGGTACCAGCCCACTTCCCGTTCGCCGGGCAGACTATGGTAGGACGTTATGCCGTATGCCATGGCGAACTGTGCGCCCAGGGGGATGCCGCTTTCGTTGCGCTGGCTCAGCTCGCCCTGGCGATAGCCGCGCACGCTGTCGGTGCCGCCGCTCATGGGGCGCTCGTAAACCGGAAGGTTCATCTCGTTGAGATTGTCGTGGGGGACGTAGGAACACTTGAAATGCCAGATGGTGCGCCCCTTCTTATCACCGATGCGCAGGCGGTAATCGTGCCTGCGGAAGGAAAGGTCGCCACCGAGCCTGCCGCCGCAGCTGGTGTAGCTGTAGCGCAGGTTCCAGCCGGGGGCGAAGAGAAAGTCGCTACCCTCGCTTATATGTAGAATATAGGCTATCTTGTGGCCGCGGGGGTATGGCTCTTGGGCGAGCTGGGAAAGCTCCACCTTGTCATGATTAAGGCGGATCAGCGAGCCCTCCTCGCGGGATACCTGGACGTAGATGCCGCTGGCGCTCTTGTCGGCGGCGCCGAGGGTGAAGGCGAGGTCCTTTTTCTCAACGTCGTAGGCGTCGCGCGGCTCAAACTTGCGCTCGGCCTGGGCGGAGAAATACAGGGGCTGGGAGAGGAAATAGGGGTCGGCAAGCTTGAAGGAATGATGGAAAGCGCCGTATTCGCCCCAGTTGCCCGTGCCGCTCGCCCTGAGACCGCGGCCGAAGAGGTTGTTGTCACCGCAGGCGAAACCGCCCAACCAGGCACGCTGGTAGTAGTCGGAAAAGAGGGGGTAGCTCTCAAAATAGCCGGTCTCTTTCTCCTCGAACTTGAGGCGGACAATATAGCGGTTGCTCTTGGCGATGCGCTCCTCTTCGGAGACAACGCTCTCAAAGAGGCCCGTCGCCTTCAGCTCGTCGACGCTGAGTTGGATCCTCTTGCGCGTCTCCCCGTCAAGGCGTTCTCCCTCGCGGAAAAGGAGCTCACGCCGCACCACGAAATCGCGCGTTTTCACCAGCCCCTCGGGGACGATGGCGGTGATGGTGTCGGGTTCCTCGCTGCGTTCTACTTTTTCCACGCTGAGTTTGCCTGAGGGGCAGTCCCGGATGGAGCAAATGAGCCGTAGCGCGATCACTTTGCTCCAATCGGCCTTGTAGGTGTAGCTCTCATGCGCAAGCAGCCAATCCTCGTCTATCTTGAAGGCGGAGAAGGGGATGAACATATCCTTGACAGATTCCTTCGCGGGAAGCGAGAAGGTCATTGGCTTGTCCTCTCCGGCCTGGCCATCCTTGATAAGCACGACTAGGGACGGGGAAGGGCGTTTCCCTTCCCATTGCAGGGAGTAATCTATGCTCAAGCCGTCGTAGGATG
>CBDVCL010000142.1:0-6242 GCA_965372475.1 uncultured bacterium
GCCGCAACACTCCGCGTACTTCTGCCCACTACCGCAAACACAAGGCCCGTCCACAAAGTCTGAAGCAGGGCGCCCATTGCGCAAACAGGCTGCCATTGCCTCCCAGTATGGGAGTGTATGCTTGTAGAAAGCGCGGTAGCCCTCGCAGAGGTAGTTCAACCCCTGCTCACCCTCGGGCGTCTTGCGCGTGCGGTGCGCGGGGCAGCCGCCGTGGCAATACTTGAGGAATTCGCACTTGAGGCAGTGCCCGGGCAGGGACGTGTACTTGGCGGTGCCGAAAGTCATCTGCCTACCCCCGTCCACCATCTCCGCCAGGCCCTGCGCCGTCAGGTTGCCTATCTTGTCCTCGTGATTGACATAGTGATCACAACTGTAAAGGTCGCCATTGAACTCCAGCGCCAGGGCGCGGCCGCAGGCCCGGGCGTGCACGCAAAGCGGCGAGGGCGCGCCCATCACTATCGCCAGCACCGTCTCGAAGTGCTGGACGAAGACCTCGCCGATATCCCCTGCCACCCAGGCGTCAAAGACGCCGTTGATGAACCCGCCCCATTGTCCCGGCTTGATACATTCCGCGGTGGGGCTGTCGTCCTTGACCGGCTCCACGATGGGAATGAACTGGAAATACCTGACCCCTGCCCCCTTGAGGAAGGAATACACCTCCCCTGCCGCGTCGGCATTATCTCCCTGGGCGCAGACGAGGGCGTTGAACTCCACCTTGTGCTTCTTGAGCGCTTCCAGGCCCGACATCACTTTCGCGAACGACCCCTCCCCTTTCGCGTCGGGGCGGTACTTGTTATGTACTTCCTCCGGACCGTCAATGCTGATACCGACCAAGAACTTGTGCTCTGACAGGAACTTCCCCCACTCGTCGTCCAAGAGCGTGCCGTTGGTCTGCAAGGCGTTAGTGACCTTAAGCCCCTCGCGGGAGTACTTCTTCTGGAGTTCCACCGCCTTGCGGAAGAAGGGAAGGCCAGCCATCGTCGGTTCCCCCCCCTGCCAGGCGAACTGCACCTCGGGCGCCCCCCGCGGCATCGCTTCGATATACGCCCGGGTATATGCCTCGAGCACCTCGTCACTCATCTTGAAGGACTTCTCGTCCGGATAGAGTTCGGTCTTCTCTAGATAGTAACAGTGGGTGCAACGCAGGTTGCATCTGGGGCCAACGGGGTTGGCCATTATGTGGAAAGGGGCTTTTGCGGTCATTGTCCGGGTTTAGAACGTTGAGAAAGTTTAGAAGGTTTTGAAAGTTATCCCTTATTCAACGTTCCAAACTTTCTAAACCTTGAACTTTCCAAACTACCTCCGATCCGTCTCAAACGGCACAACATCTCCCGTTTCCAGGAAATGCGTCAACATCCTCTCCTGCAACTCTGAAAGCACCTTCCTGTGCTTCGGGCTATCTATGACGTTCTTCGTCTCACCGGGATCGTTCTTGAGATCGTAGAGCTCATCGCTTTCATAAAGCCGGCGCACATACTTGTAGCGCTTCGTGCGGCACATCACCGCCTTGCCGTGCTCGGGGCCATCTTGTACCTGCCAATCGATGCGCGGCCAGTAGAAGGAACCCTTGACCGTCGCCGCGTCAGACTCCAGCTCCTTGCATTGCTCCTCTCCCTTGAGCCGCCCTCCCTCGCAGAAGACGGCATCGCGATGCGTGTCCGTAGCCCCGCTTATCACCGGTAAGAGCGAACGGCCGAAATGCGTGTGCGAGGGTGTGATGCCGCAAAGCTCTTCCACGGTGACGGGAAAATCGATAAGCTCTACCAGCGCATTCGATACGCGGGGCTTGACCGCAACCCCTTTGGGCGGCTTGACGAGGAAGGGCACCCTTGTCAGGCAGTCCTCGAAGGTATTCTGGTTTTTCTCTACCAGCCCGTAGTCGCCCGTGAAATCGCCGTGGTCGGAAAAGGAGAAGAGCGCGGTGTCGTCATAGAGTTTCGCCTCACGTAACGCCTCGACCAGCAGGCCAAGCTGGTGATCGACCCGGGCGCACATGCCATAGTACGTCGCGCGCAGTTCCGTCCAGTTCTCCTCGCCCCACTTCGCCAGGTTCTGGTTCTTGTATATGCCCTTCAACATACCAGGTTTGTCCTTCCATCCCCGCGGCGCGCGAATGCGCGGCGGTAGCTTGGCCCTGTCTATCATTGAGAACCAGGGCTCTTCCACCCCGTAGGGTGGGTGGGGATAGGTTAAGGGCAGGTAAATACAGAAGGGCTGCTTCGGCTTCTTCTTGATGAAATCAACGGCATGCGTGACGTTCTCCCAGTCGTGGTCGTGGTAGTGGTCGGCGTCGCCCTTGTCTATCTTGCCGACATACATGCTGTAGTAGCCGGGCTCGCCCGGTTTGCCGCGCCACTCCTTCTGCTTGTCCTGCTGCCGGATTGGTCTCGCCTTGCTCCAGGCGTCGTGGTGGTAGTCACAGTAAGGGCTGAAATCGCTGTCCCCCGGGATAAGGTCGTTCTTGCCGCCCCAGTAAACGTAGTAGCCGCTATCCTTCAACGTCTTCAGCAGCACGGGCTCATCCGCTTTCATCATGTGGTGCATGGTGCGGTGGCCGCGCACGTGGGGATACCAGCCGCTCATGAAGGAACAGCGCGAAGGGGTGCAGACGCCGTTCTGGATGAAGGCGTTACGAAAGGAGACCGCCTCGCTCCTGGCCAGGCCGTCCAGCACCGGGGTCACCGCGGCGGGGTTGCCCATGTGGCCCTGCACGTCCCAGCGCCACTGGTCGGGGTTAAATATAACTATGTTAGGTTTGCGACTCATTCGTTCCCCTCTTTTCCGTGGAGCAAACCTTCCCTGGTGGGTAAGCGCGCCCGCGAGGCGCGCTGTAGGGGCGTATTGCAATACGCCCCTACGTTGCCTAGACACACACGTACACTGACACAGGATTATACTATACGGTGAGAAAGAAAGAAACCGTCGGGATTTCAGCGCCGCCTCTTACGGGGGCGGGAGAGCGTAAAGCTGGCCACGCCTGTGCCGGCAATCACCTCAACATATCCGGGGAAACGTCCTCGGCCTTGTCCCATTCCTCCTCCAGCAGGAACTGGCGCGCGATCATCTCCTTGTATAAGCCGTTCTTGGCCATCAGCCTGCGGTGTCGGTCCTGCTCGACGATCTTACCGCCTTCGATCACAGCGATCTTGTCGGCCTTGCGCACGGTGGACAAACGGTGCGCTATTATGAACACCGTACGATCCTTCATCAACTTATCCAGGGCCTTTTGAATGATCTGCTCGGCTTCGGTGTCCACCATCGATGTGGCCTCGTCCAGGATCAGGATGCGGGGATCGACGAGGAACGCCCGGGCGATGGCGATCCGCTGCTTCTCCCCTCCCGAAAGCCGCACGCCCCGCTCGCCGATCAGGGTGTCGTAGCCGTCCTTCAGTTTTCTTACGAACTCATGGGCATGGGCGGCCTTGGCCGCGGCGATGATCTCTTTTTCGCTGGCCTTCGGCCTGGCGTAACGGATATTCTCTTTGATCGTGGCGTTGAATAGGAAGGTCTCCTGCAACACCATGCCGATATTGCGGCGCAACGACTCCTGTGTCACATCGCGCACGTCCACACCGTCCACCAGGATACGCCCCTTCTGCGGGTCATGGAAACGGGGTATCAAGTTGACCAGGCTGGTCTTCCCCCCGCCGCTCCTGCCGACGATCGCCACCATCTCACCCGGGGCCGCCGATATGGACACGTTCTTGAGCACCTTCCCGCCGGTGTCGTACTTGAACTCGACCCCCTTGATCTCCACCTCCCCTTTGACCCTGCCCAGCTCCAGCGCGTCCTTTTTGTCCCTGACGCTGGGCTTCTCGTCAAAGAGTTCGAACAAACGGGCGATGGAAGCCAGCGCCTGGTTAAACATGTTGTGCAAGCGGCCCAGAGAACCGATCGGCCCGTAGATCCCCCGCGTATAACTCATATAGAGGAACAGCGTCCCCGCAGACATTTTACCTAACCCCAAGGCCGCGCCACGGGCAACGTACCATATCACCACAACCAATCCGAGGGAGGTGATAAGATGCAGCGCCGGGAAGAATGTTCCCGCCATCCAGATGCTCTTGGCGCTGGCTCTCCAGTGAGCGCGACTGCTTTCCTCGAAATAGTCGACCTCCGGCTTTTCCCGCGCGAAGGCCTTGATGATCTGGATGCCGGCGATACGCTCCTGCAGCTTGACGTTGATCTCGCCTAACTCCCTGCGGATGAGGCCGAAGACGGGACGGATGTAACGAGCGAAGAGCCACAGAGAGGTGATAAAGATCGGTATCGGCGCCAGGGCGATTGCGGCCGCCCGCCAGTCGAAGTAGAACATAATGGCTATCACGGCAATGACGTGGAAGACGTTCTTGACGACCTCATCGGTGCCGTGCACTACCATCGTCTCGACCGCGCCAACGTCGTTGCTGATGCGCGACATTATGTCACCCGAACGCTGCCGCTGGTAGAAGTCGAGCCCTAGCTTCATTATGTGCCGGTAGCACTGCATGCGGACCTTATACACGAACCTCTGCCCCAGCAGGTTCATCACTATTGAACGACAAGCCCCAAATACCATCGAGGCCACCGTTACGCCCAGGTAGAGAGCCATCAAACCGAAGAGCGGCTCGATGTTCCGCGGCACCGCCACCTTGTCGATGATGTCCCTGATGATCACAGGACTATAGAGCGTCGCTGCGGTGCTCAGCAGCATCGCCAGGAAGGCAATAGTTATCTTGTACCAGTGAGGTGAAAGTATCTTGTAAAACCAGGCCAGCATACGCCGGTCGTTGATCTTCAAGGGCGGGGTCTCGTTATCCAGCCTGCCCATCCTACCCATCCTACCCATCCCACCAAACCCTTTCATTCCCATGTGCATGATATCTCCATCCTGTGTGCTATTCTTTATGCTTCTTGCCAAACCTTCCCACGCCCAGGAAGGAGCCCGCATTCTCCGCCATGCGGCGCAGCAACTCCAGCGCGCTTCGTGTCTCCCCGCCGCTTATCCCGCGCACCAGCACATTGTTCCATCCCCGTTGCAGCCTGCGGAACTCGTCAATCCTGCTATTCGCCTTGTCGGTCAGCGTTATCACCCGCACGCGTCCGTCCCTGGCCGACCGTTGCCGCCGAATGAAGCCCTGGTCGACCAGCCGCTTGACCGACTTGGCCATCGCCCCCTTATCGAGCCTCTGCCGGCGCGCGATGTCGGTCTGGGTCACTTCTCTGTTCCGCTTCAGGGCCCGATGCAAGGCGATCAGGATGCGCAGTTGGCCGGGGCCGATGTTGTGGGGCCTAAGTCCCCGGCCCAGGTATATCTCGCGGTAACGGTAGAGCATCGAAACCCACCCGCCCAGGGACTCGTGTTCTTCATGCTTCACGGCAAGCTCCTGTGTATTTAGTTGCAATGGCAACCATTATAGCACTATTAGTTGCCGTGTCAACCATTAATAGAGGATGCGGAGTGGAGGGAGGGGGGGATTGCAATTGCCGCCGGCACGCAGGGGCGTATCCGCCTGACAAGCAAGGGCGGGTTTTAAACCCGCCCCTACGGCTACGTTGACGTAGGGGCGACCCACCGCGGTCGCCCGTCTTGCCGCGATATCGGGAGCCCGCCCGCCGTCGTTAGCACTTTGTTATTTATTACTTTGACCGTTCAAAGTGCCAACTATGGCGGGGGAGCCAGTGGCGCTCCCCTACATTGCTCGTATACACACGCACATTGTCAGGGGATTACACTATATGGCACAAAAAAAGAAATAGGCGGGCTACTACCGTCTCTTGCGGACGCGACGCCGGGAAAACGCAAAGACGCTCAGCCCCAAGAGGACAAGACCGATGGTGAGAAAACGAAAATGGTCCAGTTTCTTTTCCAAGCGGCGAATGCTAGCGTCCTGGCGTTTCAGCGTTTCGGTGACGAAACGGATGCTCTCGCGCCTCAGCTCGCCTATGCGCTGGGTGTTCTCCGCGCGCAGGACGGTCATCGCCTTGTCAACTTTCTCCTCGAACTGGCGCGATTGGGCTGCCTCGTTCTCGCTCATGATACGCAGCCACTCCTTGTAGTGCTCGTCCAGGAACTGGAGCTCATCCGCCACGAACTCCAGCCTCTGCAGGGCGTCCTTGCTGTCGGGGTCAAGCGCCACGGCGCGGGTGAAGAGCACCATCGCCCTGACGCAGTCGCCCCGTATATAGGCCTGCTCGCCTTTGCGCAGGCACTCTTGGAGCGAGAGCTTATCCACCGCTTCCGAGGCAACCGCGCCCTGGCA
>CBDVCL010000143.1:0-6231 GCA_965372475.1 uncultured bacterium
GCGCTGATCACGTTTTGCAGTGGCTGCGCTGGCGGGAAGGGCAATGTCGCCGAGCACGGCTACCGCGAGGCGCGCTTGCGCATGGTGGCTGAGCAGATCGCCGCGCGCGGCGTGAAAGATGCGGCCGTTCTCCGGGCGATGCGGCGGGTAGAGAGGCATCGCTTCGTGCCTGCTTCCCTGCGCTCGCGGGCCTACGAGGATTACCCCCTGCCGATCGGGGAGGGCCAGACCATCTCCCAGCCATATATCGTCGCCTTGATGAGCGTTCTCCTGGCCGTGAAGCCGGGAGACAGGGTGCTGGAGATCGGCACCGGTTCCGGTTACCAGGCGGCGGTGCTGGCCGAGATGGGCGCCGAGGTGTATACGATCGAGATTATCCCGGAGCTGGGCCGCCGCGCTGCTGAGTTGCTAAAGGAGCTTGGCTACGACCGCGTGAGGGTGAAGACGGGGGACGGTTACCAGGGCTGGCCCGAATACGCGCCGTTCCGGAAGATAATCATCACCGCCGCCACGCCGCGCCTGCCGGAACCACTGGTGGCACAGCTTGAGGAGGGCGGGAAGATAGTTGCGCCGGTGGGCGGAGAGTCCGTGCAGTATCTTGAGGTGGCGGAGAAGGTCGACGGCGAGGTAAGGGTGCGCAGGAACATCGGCGTGGTCTTCGTGCCGATGGTCGGGGAAATACGCGATGAATAGAGGAATCCACAGGTTGGCTGTGGATTCCCACCAACAGTTCGTAGGGGCGGCCCCCCGTGGCCGCCCGGAGCAGGCCCGGTGCTTATGCTGAGCAGACAGAGTTTGGCAGCTATATTCTTGTTGACATGCATCGGCGTTTCTTCACACGCAAGCGAACGCGAACTGCCGGCGGGTATTGATATTTTTCTCAGCGATGTAGGCGCGGGAAAACGGCAGGCGGGGGACGGTTCGTCCTACGTGGCCGAGGGGGTTGAGGAACACCTCTTGGAGACCCTGGGCGCTTTGCTTGGCGCCTATGACTTCAAGCCGGCGAGGATCTGGCCGGTAGAGGACGATTGCCTGCTGAAGTTGAAGGCCGAGGAGGAGAAATACGTGGTGGTGCTTTCCCTGAGGCTGACATTCGTCGCGGGCCACTGGCGGCTGCGAGGGAAGCCGCTGATGCGCGAGATAAGGCTCCCCGGGGCAAAGCCGGTGCGGGGCGATACCGGCAGCCTGCGCCGCCAGGCCAACAAACTGCGCGCCGAGATCCTCGTGGAGAGGGCGATGCTCGAGGGAGTGGAGGGGTTTCTAAGAGATGTGGAGGAGAAGTATGGGGGGAGTTGAAAGTTTGGAAAGTTGAAGGTTTGGAAAGTTGAAGGTTCAGTGTTCGACATCATACGCTCACGAACTTTCTAAACTTTCTCAACTTTTCAACTTTCTAAACTGCGGAACAGGGGCTGAATAATGAAACGACCACTGGTCGCCTTTTCTTTTGCCTGTATCGCGGGCGTCATCTGCGCGGACGCCTGGTCGGGGCTTTCTCCTCGCGCCGCCATTTCGCTGGCGGCGCTTCTCTTTGCGGCGGGTCTGTGCCTGGGGCTCTTTCTCTTGCGGCGGTGGCGGCAGGGACTGTACTTCTTCTCGGCGCTTCTCCTCTTCTACTTGCTCGCCTTCTCCCTGCGCCTGGCACAGAAAAGCCTTCCCTCGGACCACCTTTACAGCCTGCGGCGCCAGGGCAGGACGGACGTCGAGGGCCGCGTCGTCAGCATGCCCCGCCGCGGTTTTCGCGGCGCCAGCTACGAGCTGAAGGTGCATCGCTGCCGGCTTGGCAGGTCCTGGCGGGAATGCCGCGGGCGCGTGCGGCTCTACCTCTACGATGGCGATGAGCTGTTAGCGCCGGGGGAGATGGTGCGTGTCTCGGGAAAGCTGGGGTTGCCCGCCCGCGCTCTCAACCCCGGGCAGTTCGATTACCGCCGCTACCTGGCGAACGGGGGAATACACCAGGAGTTACGGGCGGCGGCCTTGAGTTGCCGCCGCTTGCAGGGGGATTGGCTGACCTCGCTGGGGCGCCGGCTTCTTCGCCTGCGCCTGGCGGCGGAACAGGCGCTCGACGATTCGCTGGGAAGGGAAACGGCGCGGCCGATGAAGGCTTTCTTGTTCGGGGAGAAGAGCGAGCTGGAGCCGTCCGAGAGGGACGACTTCAACCGCACCGGCATCGCGCACGTCCTCGCCGTCTCCGGCCTGCACGTTGGGCTGGTGCTCGGCTTCTTTTACTTCGCCCTGCGCCTGTTGCGCTGCCCTTTGCGCTGGGCGATGCTGGGCGCCTTGTTCTGCGCCGTGCTTTACACGCTCTCGACCGGGGCGGGACTGCCGGCAATACGGGCGACGCTGATGGCGGCGGTGGCCGTGCTCTCCTTCCTCTTTGGACGGGAAAGCGATCTGTTTTCGGCCGTGCTTCTCGTGGGGCTGTTCTTTCTGCTCCTGAATCCGGGTTCGCTCTATCTCGCCGGGTTCCAGTTGTCTTTTCTCGCGACCTTGGGCATCATCGCCCTGGCGCCGCGCTTGGAGAAGCGCCTCGACTTCATACCGGGCAGGTACCTTCGCTCGCTCGCCGCGGTCGCGGTGTCGGCCCAGTTGTCGGTCTTGCCGCTGACCGCCTATCACTTTCATCTCGTGGCGCCGGTCGGTTTCCTCTTCAACCTGCTGGTGGTCCCCTTGCTGTCGGTCGCCCTCGCTCTGGGTTTTGTCACGATGCTGCTCTGCGTAGCCGCTCCTTTCCTGGCGCAGGTCTTTGGCGCCAGCGGGGGACTGGCGGCGTCCTTGCTGTTGAGATCGAGCAAGCTGTGCGCCGCCCTTCCCGGCGGGTACTTTCACCTGCCGTCGCCCATGCCGATAACGGTCGCGGCCTACTACTTGTTGCTCTTCTCCCTCGCCGGGTATCTTTTCTCTTCGCGGCGCGGCCGCGTTCTCCTGCTGGCCCTTTTGCTGTTGTGCCTTAACGGCGAGCTGGTGCGGTCCTGGCAACGGGCGCCGCGCGGTGAGCTGGAGGTGAGCTTCATCGCGGTCGGCCAGGGAGACGCCGCGCTGCTGCGGCGGCGCGGCGGCGGCGCGATGCTGATAGACTGCGGCCGGGGGCCGCCGGCTGACGCCGGCAGCCGCGTCATAGCTCCCTTTCTTTGGGAGATGGGGGTAAGACGGCTTGACGCGGTCGTGCTTTCCCATGCCGATTACGACCACGTCGGCGGCTTGAGATACCTCTTGCGCAATTTCAAGGTGGCGAGCGTGGTGGAGGCGGTTGGCGCCCGCGGCGAAAGCAAGGCCTACCGGGAACTGGAGGGGGCGGTCGAGGAAGCGGGCGTGAAAAGGTATTTCGCCGCGCTCGGCCAGGAAATAGGCGGACTGGGAGAAGTAAAGATAAAGGTCCTGCACCCGCCGCTCGGCGGCTACCCGGGCGACGCCAACGACAACAGCCTCGTGTTCCTGGTTGAGTCAGGGGGGTTCCGCGCCTTCTTCGGCGGCGACGCCGGCAGGAAGGTGGAGGAATCCTTGCTCGCCGCGCTCGCTTCACGCCGTCTCGACGTGCTCAAGGTAGGCCACCACGGCTCGTCCACCTCAACTTCTGCGCGCTTCCTGTCCGCGGCGCGGCCACGGCTGGCCGTGGTCTCCTGCGCTGAGCGCGAAGAGCACAAGTTGCCGAACACCGAGGTGTTGAAGTCATTGCTGTTCTCAGGGGCGAGGGTGCTGAGGACGGATAAGTGTGGCATGGTTACGGTCGTGGTAGGGGAAGATGGGAGGGTGGAAGTTGATGTTTTTGTTGGCGACTGAGTATTGGGTATTGAGTAGTGAGTATTGAGTGTATCGCACCCAATACTCATCACCCAATACTCAATACCACTAGCAATGCGCCGACGATCAAGCAATACGGCGCAAACAGATAAAGCCTCCCCCCCTTCGTGACCAGCACGAGAAAATGCAGCGCCAGGAGGCCCGTGACGAAAGCGGCGGCGAAGCCGAGCACCACCGCCGTGAAGGGCATCGCCATTACCGTTCCGCCGGCGAGCTCGAGGCAAAGGGCGCCGCAGATGGCGGGCAGGGCCAGGAGCATCGAGAACTCCACCGCCTTTTCGCGGCGACAGCCGAGAAGCAGGAGAACGACGATGGTCAGGCCGGAGCGGGAAATGCCCGGGGTCAACGCCAGCCCCTGCGCCAACCCCGCGATCATCGCCATATGCATGTCAATAGCAGTAGTGGCGCCCCTCTGCGGGCGCCACCGTGCCTGGAGGGCACGGGCCCATAGCGATGAGAGTAGCACGAGAGCGTTTACCACAAGGGCAATGCCCACCGCCCGCGGTGAGCCAAAGGCAAAGCGCACGGGGTCTTTGAATACGAGGTAGAAAGCGACCGTGACGGCGTTCCCTGCCACGAGCAGCAGCAGCAGACGGCTCCCGGGTAACATCCTGCCGCCCGGGTTCAGCTGGGACAACGCGTCGCGGCAGATGGCGCCGATGGGACGGCGGTAGTAGATCAGGACCACCAGCGCGGTGGCGGCGTGCAGGATCACGTCGAAGAGGAGCTGGGGCTTCGTAAGCCCCAGCAGATGTTGTGCCGCGACCAGGTGCCCCGAGCTGGAGACAGGCAGGAATTCTGTCAGGCCCTGGAGCATGCCCAGCACGGCCGCGTTGATGTGCATTAGGCTTAGTTTAGCACGCGGCACGTGTGTGGGGGTAATGGCAAGAAAGAATTGTGTTGGTCAGCGCTTCGGATATGTGATAGAATCCCTTCAAGTGTGTGATGCTGGTTCGTGGGAAGTGGCCCCGGCACTTTACAGAATTGAAAGGAGAGAGCAATGGCCGATTTAGATAAGATTTCCGCGGATTTACAGGCAGGGAAGGCCGATGATGTCGCCAAGGGGGTGCGGCAGGCCCTGGATGGAGGCGTTGCTCCCAGGGAGATACTGGAAAAAGGCATGCTCGCTGCGATGGGGGTGGTGGGCACGAAATTCAAGGCGGGTGAGCTCTACGTGCCGCACGTGCTGGTGGCGGCGCGGGCGATGCACGCGGGGATGAAAATACTAAAGCCCAAGCTGGTGGAGGCGGGGGTGGAGCCCGTGGGCAAGGTGATCGTCGGCACGGTGGCCGGCGACCTGCACGACATTGGCAAGAACCTGGTGATCATGATGCTGCAGGGCGGCGGCTTCGAGGTAGTAGACATGGGCGTTGACGTGAAGCAGGAGAAGTTCGCCGAGGCGGTCAAGGAACAGCAGGCCGGTGTGCTCGCGCTCTCCGCTCTTCTCACCACCACCATGCCGATGATGAAGCAGGTCATCGAGCACTTGCAGAGCGAGGGCCTGCGTGACAAGGTGAAGATAATGATAGGCGGCGCGCCTGTTACCGAGCAGTTCGCCAAGGAGATCGGCGCCGATGGCTACGCCGCGGACGCGGCGGGGGCGGTGGACGTCGCCAAGAACCTGATTGCGAAGTAAGAAAATGCGCTCAGCATGGCTTAAAATATCGGTCTTGGCGTTCCTGGTCGGCGCCTGTCTCTCCTGCGGCCGCGGCGTGAAAGAGTACCTGCGCCTCGATGGGATTCCCGGGGGAACGACAAAGCTCGCCGTGTTCCCTTCCCGTGTCAACTGCGGCTACATGGAAGAGGACGGGTTTCTTGTCTGTGAACGCTGCCAGTGCGACGGCTACAAGACTGGCCTGTTGATAAAGGCCGAGGCGGAGCTATTGGCCGCCGGCATCGAGGTAGATTACTATCACCGCCCGGACTTGGACGCGCGCGTGCTGGGGAACAAGATCTGGAAGGCGATCCGGGACGACAAGGTCGTCGTAGAGGACACGGTCGAGCTGGCGGAGATGAGCGGGGCGGAGGTGATACTGCTCTCCAGCGTATTCTGCTGGAAGCGGACGGAGAAGTCGGCGATTAACGCGCGGGGCTCGAGCGAGAGCTACACGGTCCGTTCGGGGAAAAAACCGGGCAAGCCGGTAAAGGTCAGGGACGAAGTGGGCCTGGACCTGGTCCTCTTCGACGGCAAGAGCGGGGAGATGATCTGGCGCCACCGGCGCAAGCAGCATGCCGATAACAAGCAGCGCACGGGGCGCCATACCCACGTTTACGAATCGGCGACCGAATACATCACCAAGATGATGGAAGATTTCCCCCTTCGCTCTACGGTTACGGAAGAAGGAACCTCCGTCGGGGACGAAACACCGCCGGACGACACAGGGGATAAGGAATAATAATTGGTGGCCGTAGAAGAAAGTAGGGGCGCAGCAT
>CBDVCL010000144.1:0-6231 GCA_965372475.1 uncultured bacterium
GTACACCCCCGGCCTTATGTAAGGCCTCAAACAGCGTCACCTGGTGGCCGAATTTCGCCAGTTCCCCCGCGCAGGTGAGACCCGCAGGGCCGGAACCCACTATCGCCACTTTCTTGCCGCTCTTCTTCTTTATCTTCGGCACGCTTATCTTGCCGCTTTTCTGCTCAAAGTCTGCGGCGAAACGCTCGAGGCGCCCTATCGCCACGGGCTCGCCTTTCTTACCGAGCACGCACTTTATCTCGCACTGGTCCTCCTGGGGGCAGACGCGGCCGCAGATGGCGGGAAGCGAATTCTCTTCCTTGAGGATCGCCGCCGCGGCGAGGTGGTCCCCTTCCTCTATCTTCTTGATAAAGGCGGGGATATTGATAAGCACGGGGCACCCCTCGATGCAGACGGGGTTCTTGCACTGGATACAACGCGAGGCCTCGAGGCGGGCCTGCTTCTCGTCAAAACCGTAGGGAACCTCGTTGAAGTTCTTGACGCGCTCCTTTGGCGCCTGTTCCTTCATTGATTGTCTGGGGATCTTTGGTTTTGCGGTCATTGGTCTAGTGGTATTGAGTATTGCGTATCGCGGAGCGACAAGCTCTGCTTACCGCGAAGCGACAAGCTCTGCTTATTGGGTATTGGGCAGAGATAGCACGCATTATCTGAGCGTAAGCGCACCCAATACTCATCACCCAGTACCCAATACCGTTAAATGAGCCCCTTCGCATCATGATACTCCATACCAAACGCCTCTGCCACCGCTGCATAGGTGACCTTGCCCTGGTAGAGGTTAAGCGCGCGCATCACCGCCGCGTCCTCGCGCGCCGCCGTCATCGGGCCCCTGTCCGCCAACTGCAGCACGTACGGAAAAGTGGCGTTGCTAAGGGCGAAAGTGGAAGTGCGGCCCACCGCGCCCGGCATGTTGGCGACGGTGTAGTGCACCACGCCGTGCCTGATATAGGTCGGCCTGCTGTGGGTGGTGGCGTGGTCGCAGGTCTCTATGCATCCGCCCTGATCTATGGCCACGTCCACGATCACCGCGCCGGGCTCCATCGTCTTCACCGTCTTCGCCGCCACGAGGCAGGGCGCCTTGGCGCCCTTGACCAGTACGGCGCCCACGAGCAGGTCGGCCTCTTTCACGTAATGACGGATATTGTGGGCGTTGGACATCACCAGGCGCACGTTTGGCGGCATTATGTCCGAGAGGTAGCGCAGGCGGTCAAGATCCACGTCCAGCACGATTACCTGTGCCCCGAGGCCGGCCGCTATCTTCGCCGCGTTCGCCCCCACCACGCCGCCACCGATGATCACAACGTGGCAGGTGGAGACGCCGGGGACGCCGCTTAGTAGGACGCCTTTTCCCATCATCGGCTTCTCCAGGTACTTGGCGCCCTCCTGGATGGACATGCGCCCCGCTATCTCGCTCATCGGCGTCAAGAGCGGCAGGCTGCCGTCCTCCTTCTCCAGCGTCTCGTAGGCGAAGCCGGTAATTCCCGTTCTCATCAATGCCCTGGTGAGGGAACGCGAGGCGGCGAGATGGAGATAGGTGAAGAGCGTCTGCCCCCGCCTCAGCAGCCCATACTCGGGGCGTAGCGGCTCCTTGACCTTGACTATCATCTCGGCGCGGAGGAATACCTCGCGCGCGCTGGCGACGATGGTCGCTCCCACCTTGCGGTAGTCCGCGTCACTGATGCCGCTGCCCTGCCCGGCGCCCTTCTGGATGAACACCTTGTGCCCATGGTCGCGCAGGGCTTCCACCCCCGCCGGCACCACGGCGACGCGGTATTCGGATTCCTTGATCTCCTTGGGAACACCGATGATCATGGCTCACATCAAAGCTGTTGCTAGTCGCTTGTCGCTAGTCGCTGGTGCGTCAGGAGACAAACACGAACGACTAACGACCAACGACAACCTACTGCTTGTGCTTACGACCACACGCCTCGTAGGCTCTCTTCTCCTGCTCGACGTAAGTGGCCTGGCGGGCCATCAGCTCTTCGAAATCCACCAGGTGGCCATCGAACTCGGGTCCGTCCACACAAGCGAACTTGGTTTCACCACCCACCGTGACGCGGCAGGCACCGCACATGCCCGTGCCGTCCACCATTATCGGGTTCAAGCTGACCATGGTCGGTATGCCCATCTCCTTGGTCAAGCGGCAAACCGCGCGCATCATCACCACCGGCCCCACGGCCAGCACCATCTCCGCCTTTTTTTTCGCCAGCTTCTCCTTCAAGGCCACGGTAACGAAGCCCTCGCGGCCGTAGCTGCCGTCATCGGTACAGACGGTCAGCTCATCGCACGCGCTCTTCATCTCCTCCTCCAGGATCACCTGCTCCTTGGTGCGGAAGCCGACGATGCCCTCAACCCTGTTGCCCATCCGTTTCGCCGCTTCAAGGATCGGCAGTATCGGCGCCGTACCGACGCCGCCGCCCACGCCTATGACCCGTCCCCATTTCTCCACGTGGGTCGATTTGCCCAAGGGGCCGACGATATCGGTAATGGCGTCGCCTTTATCCAGACGCGCCAGTTCAGCCGTCGAGGCGCCCACTTCCTGCGAGATGATGGTAATCGTCCTCTGATCGCTGTCGACGATGGTCAAGGGGACACGTTCCCCCTCCTCGCCCATCTTGATGATCACGAACTGCCCCGCCTTGCGCCGCGACGCGATATCCGGCGCCTCGACGCGGAACATTGTCACGTCTTGAGCTAGGGTCTTCTTCTCAACTATCTTGTGCATTTTGCCTTCGTGCGCCGGGGATCGTTAGTCAGGAGTCGCAACCACCCAGGTCGGCGACAACCAGCTACCGATTAGCGATTCCCGCCCATTTCTCGATCACTGCCTAGGGGCGGACACATAGGTCCGCCCCTACAACCTGAAGGTAGCGAGACAGCCCCGCGGCTATCTCGCCTTCACTTTTTGATTTCGTCCTCGATCTCCTTCACCTCGTCTTTGACGTCCTTGACGGCTTTCTTCGCCTCCTTGACGCCCTTGCCGAGCGAGCGCATCACCGCGGGGAGCTTCCCCGCGCCGAAGAGGATCAGGATGATAACAAGGATTATCGCCAGTTCCCACACTCCCAAACGCATCTCCCCCCCTTTCTAGAAGAACCATAACGCCCTGTCAGGCGCAAACAAGTATACCACCGCTGAACCGCAAATGGCAGGGAAAACGGGGAATCACTCCCAGACAAAAGAGGCCCAGCCTGCACAAGGCTGGGCCTCTTTCAACCTTCGCGTCCTCTGCGTCCTTACTGCTCCTTGGCCACAAGGAACCTCCAGAAGAGCACCATGGCGACCAAGAAGCCGATGATTATCAGATACTCCGTGCCCTTCGTAGCGAAATGATCTATCAGCTCCATTGCTTCCTCCTTGCGGTCATTGAATGGCCTGTCCCGCGCCCTGGCCCGCCACCATCTTGTCACCCATCACGGGCATGCGGTTAATCACCCAGCGGAATACCCAGAAATGGATGCAGATTATCATCAGCGTTACCACCACTTCCTGCCAATGGGGCTGGAACCTCTCCGGCGAGTACCATTTGTAGGTGATCAGCACAACGTTGAGCCGGTTGAGGATGATGCCGAAAGCAGCTATGAAAGCCGCCACCTGCACGGTGCGGACCGAACGGCCGCGCACTCCTTTGGCGAAGAGCATCATCGGCAGAACCACGAATCCCACCATCTCCACCAGGTACCAGGCACCCCAGCCGCTGCTCAGGTGCGACAGGTTGTGGTTGTGCACCATGTCCAACACCTTGAGGAAGAGGTAGGCAAACATCACCGCGGCCGCACCCTTGCCCAGGCCGAGCACGATGCCCTCGAAGGACTTGAGCCTGGCCTCGCTGGCGCGCGCGGCGAAGATCCTATTGGTGAAGGTCCCCTCGATTATCACCAGCGACAGCCCAGCGAAGACGCTGGAAACGAAGAAGAGCATGCCGATGTTCGATGAATACCACAGTGGATGCACCTTGGACTTGGCCATCAGGAACAGCGCGCCCAACCCTGACTGGTGCAAGGTGGAGAGGGTGATGCCGAATATCACCGCCCCCAGGGTGAGCCCGTGTATCCATTTGCGTATCCGCTCCCAGCCCAGCCACTGGGCGACCACTGGCGCGAACTCCAGGGCCTCGCAGACCATGTAGAGCATGAAGTGCCAGGCGACGAGGAACAAGATCGAGCTCACGCCGAACTCCCTGCCGAGCAGCGGGTTAGGGGCGCTCCAGGGCCTGCCGACGTCCAGAAGCAAGGCGCCGGCGTAGAACATGTAGGCGAGGAGGCCGTTCAGGACCGTGGTCCTGATGATCGGCTTGTACTTATCGTTGTTAAGGATGTAGACCACGAAGGTCATCACGTAGGCCCCCGCAGCAAAGGCGACGCCGACGATCACGTTGAAGCCGATCCACAACCCCCAGGGGTATTCCTGGCTGGTGTGTCCTATCGCGGCCAGCCCCTTGAACATCCGCACCACCACCACTCCCAGGCCGACGAGGATGATCGCGCCGGTGATGACATTGTAAGGGGTGATCACCGGACCGCGCGGCTTGAGCTCGCGCAGAACCAGCTTTATCGCGCGTATGATCTCGCTCACTACCAGTTTCGCAGATATCTTGTTCTCCTGCATCACTCGCCCTCCTTCTTCTTTTTCGTCACCTGGGAAAGGCCCAGGAGAAAAACCGGCCAAAGGACGAGCACCTGCGACACTCCCTGCAGGAAGCCCGAGGAGAGCTCGGGCATGGACTTCGTGCCCAAGTCGTTGCGAAAACCGATCCTCTCAAAGGGCACGGGGCTGAGATACAGCCAGCCGGTGCCGCCCACCACGTGCTCACCGTATATCTGGTGCACGTACTTCTTCGGCTCCTCGTGGATGCGCCCGCGCGCGACTTCCAGCAGCTTGCCGCGCTTGCCGAAAAGCAAGGCCTCAGTGGGACAGTTCTCGGCGCAGGCGGGTATCTCGCCCCTCTGTTGCCGCGGCAAGCAGAAGGTGCATTTTCTCACGCTCGGGTTGACTTTATGATACTCGTATTTGGGTATGTCAAACGGGCACGAGATCATGCAGTAGCGACAGCCGATGCAGTTCTTTCCTTCCCAATAAACGGGGCCTTTCTCCGTCTTGCGCAGTGCGTTCACCAGGCAGGCGGAAGCGCAACCCGGCTGGTTGCAGTGCATGCACTGCAGGCGGCGGTGCACCACGCCCTCTTCGACCTCCGGCGCCTCGTAGCGGTTGATCACCGCGTAGGTCACCTCGTCGGTCTTCCTTTCCTTTTCCAGTACCGATTCCTCGTCGAACCCCACCTCTGGTTCAGGCAGCCCGTTCTCCTCGTTGCAGGCCATCTCGCACATACGGCAACCGATGCACAGGGTGGCGTCATAGAGCATGCCCGAGTACTCCCCCGCATCTATCTTCTCCCCCGCGGCCTGCACCTTGCCACCGAGACAGGCACTGCCTCCCAGGGCTGCGGCGTACTTCAAGAACTTTCGACGACTGAACTTCATCACTCGCCTCCTTTGTTATTGTCTGTGCCCTATTCTGTGCCGACGATCGAGCCCAGCATTTCCACCTGGCGGCGCTGGTCAAGCTCCCGCGGCGGCTGCTGGCTTGTCACGACCAGGGCGCTGAAGGCCACGAACCCGAGGATCAAGACTAGGAGTCCCATCACCATTACCTCCTCTCACTGAATACCGTAGTTCTTCATCTTGGAGCGGAGCGTCTTGCGGTCAATGCCCAAAACGGACGCCGTCTTGCCCTTATGCCCGCCGCACTGCTTTAGCATCCGCGCGATATGCGCCATTTCCATATCGACCAGGCTCGAGGACGCGCCACCCTCGGCCAAGGGGTCGGGCACCGCCCGGTAGTCATGCAAGTCCACCCTGTCTATCACCTCTCCCTCCGTCAATACCACGGAGCGCTCGGTGGCGTTCTCCAGCTCCCGCACGTTGCCAGGCCAGTCATACCTGACGAGCCGCGCCACCACGTCCTCAACCACGACCTTGGCGCCTTTGCCATTGCGGCTGAATTTGCGCAGAAAGTAATCCAGCAACAGGGGAATGTCCTCGCGCCTATCTCGCAGGGGAGCGATGCGTATCGGTATAACGTTGAGCGTATAGAAAAGATCATTGCGGAAACGTCCTTCCTTTACCGCCAGCATCAGGTCCCTATTCGTCGCGGCAATGACGCGCAGGTCTACCTTCACCTTCTGCTTGCTGCCCTTTCTGCTTACCGCCCTCTCCTGCAGGGCGCGCAGCAACT
>CBDVCL010000145.1:0-6170 GCA_965372475.1 uncultured bacterium
ATCTAAGGTCAATGGGAGTGGAGAAGAAGAAAGCCTTGGTCGATGCGTTGGCGCGGGAGTTGATCGGGGACCTGGACGGGGGAAGCGTGGAGCACCGCATCAACGCCATGAAGTCGTTTTCCTATATGCAATACACCGCGAGTTCGCGCGCTCATTTCCTGCCGAGGATGGAAGAGGTAGTCGCGGCATTGTGCCGCGGGCTGGTGGACGAGGAGGTGAAGGTGCGCGAAGCGGCGGCGGACAACCTGCACACGATGAAACCGGCGTCGGCAGAGGCGGTTGATGCGCTGATCGCCGCGCTGGCTGATGCAGGCGTGAGTGTCCGCAGCAAGGCGGCGCGGGCGCTGGGGGCGGTCTGCTCGCCGCGGCAGGAGGATAAGAAGAAGAAGGAGAAGGAGCAGCCAGGCCCGGGTCGCGCGGAAATAGAAAGGACAGTAAAGGCGCTGGCCGTGGCGGCCGAGAAGGATGCTAAGTACAACGCGAGAATCGCAGCGATGAGGGCGCTGGCCAAGATAGGGCCCGACGCCGTCGGTGCGGTGCCTGCCTTGACCAGGCTGCTTGAGAGCAAGGAGGTGGCGTTCCGCTATGAAGCCGTGGTGACGCTGGCGGCGATAGGCCGCGCGTCCACCCCCGCGGCGGGGAAGCTGGAGAAGCTGCTGGGGGAGCCTAAGATAAGCGCCTACTATCCCGTGGCGGTGAAGGCGGCCTGCGCCCTCGCCAAGTGCGAGCCCGAGGTGTCGAGGAAGGTCGTTCCCGCGATAATGGCATGGTTGAGGGAAGGCAAAATGCCCGGCCGCAAACAGAGCCTGGTGATCGCCCTGGGTGACGTCGGCCCGCCCGCCCGCCGCGCGGCGCCCCTCTTGGCGGGGATCGCGGCCAACGACAAGGGGAAGCTGGTGCGTGGCTATGCCGCTAGGTCACTGGGCAAGATAGGCGTGGGTGGGGAGGAAGTGGTCCGAGCGCTGATCAAGGGATTGCAGGACGATAGATGGTGCGTGTTGCCCATGGCGATAACGGCCCTGGGCGAGATCGGCCCGGCGGCCAAGGGAGCGGCGCCGGCGCTGTTCGAAGTGGCGACGAAGGACAAGGAACGGGACAAGCGGAAGCTGGCGGTGAAGGCGCTGGCGAGGATGGCAGAGGGGGATGAAGAGATCATTCGCGGCATATTCAACACCGCGCTGGTGGACAAATGGCTCTACCAAGAGGTGGAGAAGGCGATGATCAGCTTGGGGCTACCCGCCTTCAAGGTGCTGGCCGAGGCATTGGACGACCCGGATAAGCTGGTGCGGAATAAAGCCGCCCGTATCATCTGGGACAGGGAGATGAAGCCGGACGCGGCGATGTTGCCGGCGATGCTGAAAGCGTTGGCGAACGACGATGAGACAGTGCGGAAGGCGGCGAGCAGTATGCTGGCGAAGATAGGTGCGCCGGCGGTTCCCGGTATCCTGGAGTACATCAGGAGCGAAAACGAAAAGGACAGGCTTCTTCCCGCGGCCCTGGCCCTGGCGAGGATGGGTGAACGGGACAGGTCCGTGGTCACGGTCCTGGTGCGGGCTTTCAGAGGGAGGGAGCAGAAGCTGAGGCAGATGGTCGCTCACATCATGTTCTATGAGCTGCCCAGGGATCACCGGATGGACTACAAGTGCGTCGAGGCCACGCTTATCTACGTGTGGGCCTTTAGCGGCCCGGGCACGGTGTTGCCGGGCCAGGCAAGAAAGATGGTCAGGGATTTCGGCGCGGCGGCTGTCCCCTATCTGCTGGAAGGGCTGGAAGAGGACAATCCGCCCTATGTCAGGCTGGAGGCGGCCGACCTGCTCGTTGAGAACGGGGTGCACCAGAAGGAAGCTGCTGCGGCCGTCCTAAAGGTGCTTGAGCAAAGCGACGACCGGGGCAAGTTCCGGAAGATGGAACGGATCATGAAGAGAATAGGCGCTCCGGCAGTGCCCTACTTGGTCAAGGGACTGAGCGCCAGGCATCCGCGCGCGATAACCTGCGCGGCCGGGGCTCTGTGCGAGATCGGCCCGACAGGCGGGAAGGACCTGGAGGAGATATGGCAGGCCTTTCTCCGCGCGGACGACGGATGTGCCGCGCTGATCGTGCGCGCGCTGGTCATTTACAGGGAGCGGGCGGTGGCGATGCTGGCGGAGGCCCTGGAGCATCCTTCGGCGCAGGTGAGGAGGGAGGTGTTCGGCGCGCTGGAGGGGATGAAGCCGGGGCCCTCAATGGATGGCCTTGTCCCCTCCCTGTCGCGTCTGCTGAGTTCGCAAGATGAATATGGCGTGTCATCCTCGGCGGCCCACCTGTTGCTGCGAATGGGGGAGAAAGGGGTGGAGGCACTCCTGGCCGCCGTCGAGGGGGGCAGCCCAGAGGCGTCGCGGTTCGCCAGCCACGCCATGAGAAACATGGGCAAGGAGCACGCGCAAGCCGTGCCTGTCTTGCGCAGGTTCCTGCGCAAGGGGTCAGACGGCACGAAGGTGGCGGCGGCGGAGGCGCTGGGCCGTATCGGCCCGGGGGCAGGAAAGGCAGTGCCGGAACTGCAGGCCTTGCTGGAGCACGGGAACCCCATGTTGCGCCGGACGGGTATCAAAGCGCTAACGGGCATCGGCGTGAGTCCCGCTCAGGCTTTTCCGGCGGTGGCCCGGGTGCTCGGCGACGAAGATGCGCAGGTGCGCGCCGAGGCACGTAAGTTGATGGACTCGCTAGACTACCAGGACGTCAGGGCGCTTGACGGCCTGGTGGAGGTGTTCCGCAACCCGAATGAGAGGATGCGTTCTTTTGCCTATACGCGACTGGTGCTGTGCGGGCCGCTGGCGGCGGAAAGGCTGGCCAAGCTGTTGAAGAAGGGAGACAGGGCCTTGAAGATAAGGACGCTGGAGCTGTTGACGGAGATGGGCGCCGAGGCGAGGGGGGCGGAGAAGGCGGTGCGCCGTGCGCTGAAGGACAAGGACGAGGGAGTGCGCCGGGCTGCGCGCGAGACGCTCGCCGCCCTGGGCGTGGCGGCTGATACTAAGCGGAAGTGAAGAGGAGGTGGCCAAGCGTGTACGGTCCGCGTCATTTTGAGAGAAGGCACGGCCTTGTCCGGCGCGCCGCGGTCTCCTGCCTGGGCCTGGGGCTGGCGCTTTGCTGTGGCCACCCGGCAATGGCCGGGCCGGGATTCACCCTTGTGAGCGAGATGGAGTTGTCCGTTACGCAGGGCGGTGGGGGACCCGGCGTGAGGAAGCTCGCCGACGGCGAATACGTGCTGGTGTATTCCTACACCGGCAAGGAGACGTGGATAGACCGGCAGGGGAACCTGAGGGACGTGCCAAGGAAGACGAGGAGCGCCAAGGGCAGGAAGGGGATGCTCCTGGGTTCCGGCAAGAGGCTGCTCTATGCCCGAAACGAGGGTGCTATCAAGGTACTGGACACCGGTGGCGAGGTGGTGGACAAGGTGCCGACGTTCAGGGGTCCCTATATCGTTCCCCTGCCGACAAGCGGCGGCGCTTGCGTCGTCTTCGACATGATGATGTCCTCGGTGCCAGGCAAGACATTCGACTATGTCATCTTTGACAGGGAGGGTCGCGTACGCCACCGGCGGAGCATTCCCGTGTCGGACTACCCGCCGCTGGCTGAATCCCCGGACGGGAAATTCCTCGTGTTCTCAAGCGGCCCGGAGCTGGTATTGCTGCGGGGGAACGAGGAGCTCTGGAGCATCTCCACCAAGGGCATGCTCAAGATGCGGGGGGGCGTCGGCGTATCGGAGGCGGGGGACGCTTTCATGATGCGGTGCAACTGGGACTACAAGCAACGGCACCTCTATCTCTACTCGGTTGGGGGGCAAGAGATAATCAATGAAGAGCTGGAGAAGCCATATTGGTGCGAGATCTCTCCGAGCGGCCGCTACCTGGCCTTCTACAACGAAAAGGAACTGAAGATCCGCGACCTGAAAGAGGGAGGGATGGACCAGGAGGTGGAGCTGCCGGCAGTCGACCGCAATATGTCGCGCATATGTTTCCTGGGCGACAACACTATCATACTGACGAGCATTCTCAGGGGCGGCAAGCTGATGGTCAGGCTAGTGGAGAACCGAGCGATGAGCAGATGATCCGGTCATTGACAAGGGGGTAGCGGGTTGATACCCTTGGCGACGGGAGGCGTTGTAATCTGATACGCGAAGGGGGAGAGATGTCAAAACTCAAGCATTGCCTGGTGGCCGTGTTGCTGGCGGCCGGTATTCTTTGTGGGCCGCAGCTGCTGTCCCAGGAGGAAACGGTAATCGCTGTGTTGGATTTCCAGAACCTATCCGGTCGGTCAGATTTGAACTATCTCGCGAAGGCCGTCCCCGAGATCCTGATAACGGGCCTGGCCTTGAGCGAGAAGATCAGGGTGGTCGAGCGGACGAGGCTGGTGGAGATCCTTGAGGAGATGAAGCTCTCCCTGAGCGGCGCCGCTGACCCGGAGACCGATAAGGTGGTGGAGGTGGGGAAACTGGCGGGAGCGGGAGCGGTCCTGCTGGGCAGTATCATCCGCTCGGGAGATGACACCCGCGTCAATTGCCGCCTCATCAACGTGTCCACGGGCGAGGTGATGCTCGCCGAGAAGAAGGAGTGGTCCGCGGAAAGCGAGGCGGTGGAGGCGGTTGACGACCTGGCGGAGGAGATAGTAAGGAAGCTTACGGGTGAGAAGATAAAGATAGAAGCGACACAACCCGAGACGACCGAGGCCGACTATCCTAAGGGTAGGTACCTGGCCATGGAAGCGACCCTGGACAATCGGTACAGATCCGCGGGAAGTGATGAGGCGGTCTATCTTCTCGTCGAGATCTTCTCCCGGCAGATGAAGGCGAAGAAGCGTGTGCCGCTCAACATCTCCCTCGTGCTGGACAGGAGCGGCAGTATGGCGCAGGAGAAGAAGCTCGGCTATGTCAAAGAGGCCGCGGAGTTCGTGGTGAACCACCTGAGCGCCTCCGACGTGTTCTCGCTCGTCACCTATGAGTCGCAGGTCCAGACACCTATTGAGTCGCGGCACGCCGACAACAAGGAAGCATTCCTGGCGGAGATCAGGAAGATAACCCCTGGCGGCGGCACGAACTTGAGCGGGGGCATGCTCGAAGGCTTCGCGCAGGTCGCTAAGAAGACCAGGAAGGGGCAAGTGGACCGCGTGCTCCTCTTGTCCGACGGGATGGCCAACCAGGGCATTACCGCCCCGGCGCAGTTGGAGAAGATCTGCCGAGAAAAAGCCGGGGAGGGTATTTCACTCTCCACCTTCGGCGTCGGTGCTCATTACAACGAGTATTTGATGCTGGCCTTGTCCGAGCACGGCAACGGCTACTACTACTTCATCGATATATCCGAGAGGATTCCCGAGATAATCTCCAAAGAGTTGAAGGGATTGCTTGCCGTGGCGGCCCAGAACGTGAGGATCGAGGTCGTGCCCGCGGACGGGGTCAGCGTGGAGCAAGTCTACGGCTACAAGTCCGAGAGCGAGGGGAACGTCACCAGCGTGACGATGGGCGACATATTCTCCAATGATCACAGGAGCATAATCTTCAGGCTCGGGGTAGCGAAAGGCCGCAAGGGCAAGCTCGACCTGGCGAAGGTGAAGCTCTGCTACGACGAGGCGGCCGCCGGGGGAAAAAGGATTGAAGAAACATCAGGCCTTTCCCTGACCTACACCAGCGACGAGGACCTGGTGGCGCAAAACGAAAGCAGGTACGTCGGGCAAAAGGTCGGCCTCTTCAGGTCGGCGATAGAGATGCGGAAAGTGGTAGATATGGTAAACGAAGGCAAGATGGATGAGGCTCGGGGGCTGCTCGCCCGTGAAACGTCAAACCTGCAGGACAACGCGAAGCGCTACCAGACTGCGGACCTGAAAGCGCAATTGTTGAACTATAGTCGCTACAACGAGCTCCTGGAGCGATACGGGATGATGACCGCTGAGCAGCAGAAAATGATGAACAAGGCGAACCAGCATTATCAGTACTACCTTTCGCATTAGGGAATGCTGTGGAAGTTCGCCTGTTCAGGTGGTATAATTGTCGTCCTATCTGGGCGGATAGCTCAATTGGTTAGAGTACTAGCTCGACACGCTAGGGGTTGTGGGTTCAAGTCCCACTCCGCCCACCCGATTTTTCCGCCCGAGGCGGAAAAATCTGGGAGAGCCCCGCCGTCTGCCCCCATTCCTGTCTTGCG
>CBDVCL010000146.1:0-6168 GCA_965372475.1 uncultured bacterium
TAGGGAGGCAGAGGGTACATTCGGATTGACAGCGACAACGCATTCCATCATAATGCCGTAATCATCAGCAGAGCATGCATGCTTCGCTCGTTCCTCCTTCCGTGCAAGTGGTGATAAGGGAGTAGAGTCGATGCCTAATTCCATCGTCGACATGGTATACCTGGCCGGGGTGATTGACGGTGCGGATGTTTTCAAGTGCGTCAAGGCGAAGGTGCGAGGCAGAAAGCCCCGCTTGCGTTTCGAGATCTGCCTGCGGAAATCATACGACCAGGAAGATTTCCTGCGGCGCCTGCAGCATGGCCTGGGTGTGGGCATCATCGCTGGCCCCTTTGATGCCTGGGAACCCAGGCTGAGGAGGAAGGCGCCCATGCTGGAGTACCGTATCAAGACCAAGGAAGAACTCAAGCATGCGATCGGTGTCCTGGACGCGTGCAAGTTCACTCGTAAGAAGATGGAGTATGGCATCTGGCGTGCGGCAGCGATGAAATGGATCGAGGATGGCCCCGCGGCCGCAGAGGAGTATCACCGCAAGTTAATCGAGTACATAGAGAAGATACTCAGGTAAATGAAAGGGTGATAGATGATAAAGAGGAAGATAATGGGACTAGCGGTTCTATTCCTCGCGCTTGCCGTATCCCCGGTAGAAGCCGAAGATACCCCGAGAGTAGCCTCGCTCGTTCCCCGGCCCGTGAAAATGGTGATGAGAGATGGGCGTTTCCTTCTTGATCAAGCTACGATTATCGTCGCCGCGCCGCAGTTGAAGGGCAAGGCGGAGCAACTGAAGAAGATGCTTGGCGCCGCCACCGGCCTGCCCTTGGCTATCAAGGACGCGGCAGAGGAAAACGCTATCCAGCTCAGGCTCGATCCCTCCCTCAACGCCAAGCTGGGAGATGAAGGATACATCCTTAGCTCGGCGCCGGCGAAGATAAGCATTAGCGCCTCGGGCGAGGCAGGTATATTCTATGGCATGCAAACACTGCGCCAGCTTCTGCCGCCGCAGGTGTATTCAAACAAGAGAGCGCGGCGTGAGTCCTGGCCCATTCCCTGCCTCGTCGTCCGGGACTTCCCCCGTTTCTCCTGGCGCGGCCTGCACCTGGATGTGGCGCGGCATTTCTTTTCCCTCGAGTTCGTGAAGAGATACATAGACCTGATGTCCCTACACAAGTTCAACGTATTGCACTGGCACCTCAATGACGACCAGGGCTGGCGCTGGCAGGTGAAGAAGTACCCCCGCCTTACCTCGGTGGGCGCCTGGCGCTCGGGTGACACGCCGGGCGAATGGTTCTATTTTGGCTACGAATACCCCGGCAGCAAGGCCTACGGTGGTTTCTATACCCAGGCGCAATTGAAGGAGATCGTCGCCTACGCGCAGCAGCGCCACGTGAATATCTTGCCCGAGATAGAGATGCCGGGCCACTCGGAGTGTTCGCTTGTCGCCTACCCGGAATACGCCTGCCCGGTCGAGCCGCCTGCGGATGCCGAGGGGGGGGAGCGGGCGCCGGGCGCGCGCGGCTGGATCAAGAACGTCTATTGCGCGGGAAATGACGCCACCTTTGCCTTTATCAACGATATCCTTGACGAGGCGATCGCCGTTTTCCCTTTTGAGTATGTCCATGTTGGCGGCGACGAGGTGGCGAAGGGCCTCTGGGAACGCTGCCCCTCTTGCCAGGCGCGCATCAAGGCCGAGGGACTCAAGGATGAGAACGAGCTGCAGGGCTATTTCATGCGCCGCGTCGACGAGCACCTGCGCGCGCGCGGCAGGAAGCTGATCGGCTGGGACGAGATCGTTGAGGGCGGCCTGCCGCCCGGGGCCACGGTCACCTCCTGGCGCGGCACGAGTAACGGCATCGAGGCGGCGAAGATGGGCTACGACGTGGTGATGGCGCCCAGTAGCCACCTCTACTTTGACGCGGTGCAGGGGCCTAGCGAGAACGAGCCGAAGGCGATCGGCTACCGTCCCCTGACGCTTGAGCGCGTATACTCATTCGAGCCGGTGCCAAAGGAACTGAGGGGAAAGGCGGCGAAACGGGTGCTTGGCGCGCAGGGCCAGGCCTGGTCGGAGTGGTTTTGGACCGGTGAGCATGTGCTGTATATGGTCTACCCACGCGCCTGCGCCCTGGCCGAGGTGGTATGGTCGCCGAAGAAGGGAAAGGACTACGATGACTTCCTCGACCGCATCATCGTGCACGAGGAGCGGCTGGTAGAGATGAAGGCGAATAGCCGCCCGGTGAAGAAGAGCGATTACTTGTACGCGGAGATAAGCCGCGACGCCAAGGGCAAGGTCAGCATCAGTTGTCGTCCCCGCAAGGCACGCGTGCACTACACGCTTGACGGTTCCGAACCGACACTGGCTTCGCCGCGCTACCGCAAGCCCTTCAAGCTGGCGCGGGAGGGCACGGTCAAGGCGGTTGGCTTCGCCGCGCCGGGAGATGAAAAGGGCCCGGTGAGCGAGGCGGTGTTCGGCTACCCCAAGGGCAAGTGGCGGGTAGTGAGCGTTGACGCGGCGCACGAGTGGGCACCGGGTGAGGAGGCGATAGACGACGAGAAACGGACGGCGTGGTTCACGCCCTGGGACGAGGACCCGCCCCCCGCGCACCCGCACGAGATCGTCGTTGACCTGGGCGAGGTGCTGGTGCTGAAAGGGATCAGCTACCTGCCCTATCGACGCGAGCGTGGCCGGATAAAGGGCTACGAGGTATACGTAAAGAGAGGCGGCACCGACTGGTGCGAGGCGGTGGCGAGAGGCGAATTCGCGTGGCGGGAAAAGGAGCGTGGGCAAAAAGAAGTGCTTTTCGACAAGGCGGTGGCGGCGAGGATGATAAGGTTCGTGGCGCTCTCAGCGAAGGACGGCGGGCCGTTCACGGGCGTCGCCGAGCTGGGAGTCATCAGGTGAAGATACTCGTCAACCATCTCGGCTACGAGAAGAAGGGCGCTAAGCACGCCGTGCTGCAGGGCAAGCGGGGCGAGAAGCCATCTTCCTTTCGTATCGTGGATACCGAGCGCGGCAAGAGGGCCTACGCGGGGAAGGTGAAGCAGGCGGGGCCCGTGCGGAGCTGGAAAGACTGGCACTTTTGGACGGCCGATTTTGACGCTTTGACGCGAGAAGGGACCTATCGCCTGGAGGTGCCTGCCCGCGCGGGAACGGTTACCTCCTTCCCCTTCAGGATACGGCGGCACGCGCTGGAGCGTGATGCCCTCTCCGATGTCATCTTCTACTTCAAGGGACAGCGGTGCTCGGGCCTCCTGGATAAGGCGGACAGGAGCTTGCGCCTCGACGGCAAGGGAAAGGAGCGCGTCGACGCGCGCGGCGGCTGGTACGATGCCTCGGCCGATTACGGTAAGCACCTCACCCACCTCTCCTTTGCCACCTATTTCAATCCCCAGCAGATACCCCTGACGGCCTGGGGCCTCTTCAAGGCGCACGCGGCGTTGGTGAAGCGGGGCGACGCGAACTTCAGGCAGTACCGGAGGCGCCTTTTGGACGAGGCGCTCTTCGGCGCCGACTACCTGGTGCGCATCAAGAGCCCGAAGGGGTCGTTCTATCGCACCGTCTCGGGCGCGGGACTGGGCAAGCTCCCCAAAGACCGCATCATCTCCGGGCGGCGCTCGAGCGGCTTCGCCCTGGCCACGAAGAAGAAGAAGGACTGCTACGCCTTCAGAAAGCGCAGCTACGCGGCGGAACAGCAGGCCTACGAGGTGGGATATCGCGAGGGAGGGGGCCTGTGTATCGCCGCCCTGGCCATGGCCGCCGCCTGCGGCGAGGCGTGCGATTTCAGCCGCAGCCAGTACCGCCGCAGCGCCGAGCACGCTTTCAACTTCCTCGAAAAGAACAACCTGCGCTTTACTAATGACGGGCGCGAGAACATCGTCGACGACTATTGCGCCCTCGCCGCGGCGACGGAGTTGTTCAAGGCAACGGGCAAGCAGGCGCACAAATCGGCCGCCGACGCGAGGGCGGCGAAGTTGGTGTCACGCCTCACCGCGGCGGGCTACTGGCGCGCCGACGACGGCGACCGCCCCTTCTTTCATCCCTCGGACGCGGGCCTGCCCGCGGTAAGCTTGCTCTACTACTGCGACATCGCCAAAGGGGCGGCGAAACGCCGCGCGCTGGAGGCGGTGAAAAGGTCGGTAGAGCACGAAATTGAGGTGACGCGCGAGGTAAACAACCCCTTCGGCTTGGCGCGCCAGCTGGTGCAGGGGGTGACGGGCGAGAGGCGCACGAGCTTCTTCTTTCCCCAAGACGCCGAAACGGCGCCCTGGTGGCAGGGCGAGAACGCGCGCCTCGCCTCGCTCGCGGTCGCGGCGCGCCTTGCCGCGGCGCATCTCGGCGGCGGAGAGCGCAAACAGGTATTGGCCTACGCTACGGACCAGATGAACTGGATACTCGGGCTGAACCCTTACGACGCCTGCATGCTCGAGGGCACGGGCCATAACAACCCGCCCTACATGTTCTTTGATTCCTGGGAATACGCCAACGCCCCCGGCGGCATCTGCAACGGTATCACCGCGGGGCTGAAGGACGAGCGCGACATCGATTTTCTCGTGCCCACGGCGCAGACGGGTGTGGATAACGACTGGCGCTGGGGTGAGCAGTGGATTCCGCACGCCGCCTGGTTCCTGCTCGCGGCGTCGCTGGGAGGGGGATGATGCGGAAGCGGGCCTTTGTCTTCTTGTTCTTCATTCTATCTTGTGAGTTGATCATGGCGAGAGCGGGCGATACGACGGTCTGTGAGACAAGGGGAAACAAGGGAGCGGCGGTCACTTTCACCACAGATGACGGCCTGCTCAAGTCTGTGCGTTACTATGTTTCTATCTGGAAGGAACTGGGCCTGAGGGGAACCTGTGCCCTGGCGGCGGGCAACCCCGGCGACTGGAGGGACTGGATAGAGCTGATGGAAACGGGATGCCTGGACATCGGCAACCACTCAATGGGGCATCCCCGCGGCGGGCTTGTGAAGTGCAGTTGGCAGGAGCTGGAGGGGGAAGTGAACGGCGCTCAGGAAACGCTGGACGAAAACCTGGGCGGCTTCAAGACGGTGTGTTTTCTCTGTCCCGAGGGCGCCTACAATGACCAGGTCGTCAAGAAGATAGAGGAGCGGCACATCGCCAACCGGGTAGTCGACCGCGGCTATAACTCGTTTGACCCCACGCGCCATGAGATATACCGCCTCAAGCGCCAACAGATACTCGCCGCCACGCCGCTGGAGGAGATGAACGGCTGGATAGACAAGGCGATCAGCGACGGCACCTGGCTGATAGAGGCGTATCACGGTTGCGGCGACGAGGGCTGGCAGCCACCTCCTTGCGAGCGCCTCAAGCAGCATTATCAATACGTGGCAAGTCGCCTCGATGACATCTGGTGTGGCACCTTCCAGGAGGTGATCACCTATATCAAGGAGAGAAATGCCGCGCAGGTGAAAGTCCTGGCAAGGCAGGAAGCGAGGATGATCATCAGCTTGGAGGATTCTCTGGACGATTCCGTCTACAGCACACCCCTGACCTTGAAGACGCAGGTCTTCAGCTCGTGGCAAAAGGTGAAGATCGTCCAGGATGGCGAGAGTCAGACGGTGAAAGCCGTGAGCGAGGACGGCAAGCCGTATATATACTATGACGCGGCTCCGCACAAGGGTAAGATCACCCTTGTGCCCGAGAGAAAGTAAGTGTCGCTGCTTATTCTAGGGGAAACAGCAAGGCGATAGGTAAGCCGCTTCAGGAATCCCCGTTACTCGCGAACTTGTCAGGCGTGATATAATCGCCGTACTTTTCCTGCGCCTGTTTGAGCCGTTTCTTTTCCTCTTCCAGTCCTGTGAAGACCGCCTCGGGGATGCCGACGGCTTGTTTGTGGTAGATGTCGGCTATCCTGTCTATCTTCTCCAGGAATTCGGGTACCTTGAGCGTGAACTGCTTGAGGTAGTCCTGTCTTGAGTAGTCCTTGTCCAGCACGCTGAGGAAGAGCTCCTTCAGGTCCTTGTAGCGGGGCAGGTAGCCGGCGGGGGTCTTGGTGGCGGCGACGTCGCCATTGGCGCGCAACTCCATCCACTTCATCCACACCCGCTTGTCTTCCATCGAGGTGAGGTAAGCGCCTACCTTGTCCTTCTGGAAGTAGTTGACGCCAAAGATCACGGGCGGCTTCTTGATGCCCTTGGCGAAATCGAGGTGGTTGGTGAG